>JAUYGP010000695.1 GCA_030690515.1 Giesbergeria sp. | reverse complement strand
GAGCGTGCGCCAGCTGCTCACCATGACCTCGGGCGTGCGCTGGAACGAAGACTACGCCGACCCCAACGCCGACGTGGCAAAGTTCAACAACCACAAACCCGAAGCAGGCGTGGATGCGCTGGTGAGCTACATGCGCAAGCTGCCACGCGATGTGCCGGCCGGCACGCGCTGGCTTTACAGCACGGGCGAGACCAACCTGGTGGGCGTTCTGGTCAGCCAGGCGACGAAAAAGCCGCTGGCGGACTACCTGTCCGAGAAAGTATGGCAGCCCGCTGGCATGGAGCAGCAGGCTACCTGGATTCTGAGCAAGACCGGGCAGGAGATCAGCGGCTGCTGCATCCAGGCCGCCACGCGGGACTTTGCGCGCTTCGGCCAGTTCATCCTCAATGGCACCCAGGTGAACGGCCAGAGCATCGTGCCCGAGGGCTGGCTGCAGGAGGCCACCACCCGCCGCACTACCATCAACCAGCCTGGCCGCGGCTATGGCTACCAGTGGTGGACCTATGACGACGGCACCTTTGCCGCACGCGGCATTTTCGGGCAGGGCATTTTCATCGACCCGCAGCGCAAGATCGTGATCGCATCCAACGCCAATTGGGCTGGTGGCGCACGCGACCCCGCGGCCAGTGACGCCCGCGAGGCGTTCTACCGTGCCGTACAAAAGGCCGTAGATGACGAAGCGACGGCAGCACCAGCGCGCTAAAACGCGTCGCCAACGAGCACTGTCCTTTGGGGGGGTGGCACTGCAGCAAGCGCAGGCGGGAAAGCCGCATCCGTGAGATGCGGTAGTCTTGCCACTTTGGCGCATGCCTTCAGTACCTCCACCCAGAGAAATCACACCATGAAAAAATGGCTCGCGTTGTTGATCGGCGTGGCGTCCTCGCTGGCCTTTGCCGGGACCGAATTCAAGAACGTACCCGAAACACTGCAAAAGTCTCTGCAAGGCAACAGCCTCAAGACAGCGCAACTCGACAATGGCGTGCTGCGCCTGCAAATGGACAAGCCCTTGGTGTCCGAGCTGGTGTATTCCACCTTCGTCTACTACAACATCTGCGCCGTGCAATGGAACCACCCGGAGCAGTTCGCCCAGATCGCCCTGAAACGGGTCGAGCTGCTCGACGCCGCCGGAGCGCAAGGGTTTGCGTTTGACGCCCGGGGCGATGTCTGCGTGCAGATGGGCAAAATGGGAAAGAACTTTCGTACCTTCATCGCCCAGTACACCGTCAAGTGTGACGCTGGAACCTGTCCGCAGCACCCCTGAGTCCATCGGGTGCAGGCCGCTGCTGGGGGCCTGCCAGGTTCGGGATGGCCAGGATGCACAGCTTGCGCCTCCCCACCCCGCCTACAATCGCGCCATGCGCGCCCTTCACCCCCTTTTGCTGCTGGCTTTGGCTGCAGCCCCCGCCTTCGCCCAAAATACCAGTCAAAATGCCACGCAGGGCACGACGGTAGAGCGCAGTCAGCTACCAAAAACAGAGCAAAAAACCACCCGCCAGGACCAGCGCACCGAGCGCATCCGCGTGGAAGACGGAGGCAGTCGCGTCGACGAGTTGCGCGTGGGCGGGCAAACCCAGACCATTACGGTGCAGCCCAAGACCGGCGATATGCCCGCCTACGAAGTGCTGCCGTCTGACGGTGTGCGCAACCTGCCTGGCAGTCGCAATGGCTCCGAGTCCACCACGGGCCCCCGTGTCTGGAACGTGATCAAGTTCTGACAAGCCCTGCCGTACCGCGCGGCAACGCCCCCACACCGCCCCCCCCTGACGATCGACCCCTTTCCCGCTGTGCTCTGACCGATGGCCGTATTTACACAAGTCTCTGACAACGAGGCGCGCGAACTGCTGCGCCAACTGCAACTGGGTGAACTGCATGCGCTGCGCGGCATCGAGGGCGGCATAGAGAACACCAACTACTTCGTCACCTGCGACCAGGGCGAGTTCGTGCTCACGCTGTTCGAGCGCCTGACGGCAGAGCAACTGCCGTTTTATCTGTACCTGATGAAGCACCTGGCGCACGCGGGCATTCCCGTGCCCGACCCGCGCGCCAACAAGGCCGGCGACATCCTGCACACCATGTGCGGCAAGCCTGCCGCCGTGGTGAACCGCCTGGCCGGCCGTAGCCAGCTGGCACCCGAGGCCGTGCACTGCGCTGCCGTGGGCGGCATGCTGGCGCGCATGCACCTGGCCGGGCGCGACTACGACCGCCAGCAACCCAACCTGCGCGGCCTGCCCTGGTGGAACGAAACGGTGCCCGTGGTGCTGCCGCACATCGGCCCGGACCAGGCTGCGCTGCTGCGCGCCGAGCTGGCCTACCAAAACCACATTGCCGCCAGCCCGGCCTATGCCGCCCTGCCCCGCGGCCCGGTGCACGCCGACCTGTTCCGCGACAACGTGATGTTCGAGGGCGAGCAGCTGACCGGCTTCTTCGATTTTTACTTTGCCGGGGTGGACAGTTTTCTGTTTGACCTGGCCGTGTGCCTGAACGACTGGTGCACCGACCTGCCCACCGGTGCGCACGATGCGCCCCGCGCTGCCGCGATGATCGACGCCTACCAGGCCGTGCGCCCACTGACGGCGGCCGAGCGCAGCCTGTTGCCGGCGCTGCTGCGGGCCGGAGCACTGCGTTTCTGGATTTCGCGGCTATGGGACTACTACCTGCCGCGCGAAGCTTCGATGCTCACACCGCACGATCCCTCGCACTTCGAACGCGTGCTGCGCCAACGGGCACAGCACCCCGTCACTCTTTAAGAACCTGTACGCCTTATTCCATTTCCAAATCATTTGTGACGCGAAGACGAGCCGCAGACATTGCTGCAGCAAGGCAAGGCGAAGTCGACACTGTCACGGATGATTTAGAAAGGGAATTACCATAGGCGCCAGAATGAAACTGCACATCGTCCCCGCACGCACTGGCCTAGCCTGGGTCAAAAGCGGCATCTTCGTCTTCCGCCGCCAGCCGCTAGCCATGGCGGCCCTGTTCTTCATGACCATGGCAGCCATGTCGATGGCCTCTATGGTGCCGCTGGTCGGCCCGGCGTTGGCGCTCACGCTGCTGCCCTCGGCCACGCTGGCCATGATGGTGGCCTCAGCCGAGGCACTGCAGGGGCGCTTTCCAACGCCCGCCGTGCTGCTGGTGGCGTTTCGCACGGGGCGCCAGCGCCTGCGCCACATGATGCAACTGGGCGCGCTGTATGCGGCGGGCTTCCTGGGCATCATCGCCCTGTCTTCGCTGGTCGATGGTGGCCAGTTCGCCCAGGTGTACCTGGGCGGCGCACCACTGACGCAGGAGACGGCAGAGAACCCCGATTTCCAGGCCGCCATGTGGGTGGCCATGGCCTTGTACCTGCCGCTCTCGCTGCTGTTCTGGCACGCGCCCGGCCTGGTGCACTGGCATGGCGTGCCGCCCGTTAAAAGCCTGTTCTTCAGTATCGTGGCCTGCGTACGCAACCTGGGCGCCTTCACGGTGTACGGGCTGGGTTGGATGGCGGTTTTTGCCATTGGCGGGGTGCTGGTCAGCCTGCTGTCGGGCCTGCTGGCCGTGGTGGGAATTCTGCCCCCGGGCAATGTGCCTGGCACCATGGGCAGCATCATGGTGGGGCTGGCCATGATGATGGCCACCATGTTCTTCAGCTCCATCATGTTCACTTTCCGCGACTGCTTTGATCCCCCCGAGAAACCGGACGCGCCCCTTGCCGATGACGCCCTCCCGCCCCCCACAGAACCCGGCGCCGACTGACGCCCCGCCCCTGTCACGGCGCAGCCTGGTGCAGGCCGCTGGTGCATGGGCAGCCACTGCTGGCTGGCAGGGCGCACAGGCACAGACGCCCGAGACCTTGCACAGCCGCGTGGTAGAGCTGCGCGGCGACGTGTTGCGCAACGGCACCAGGCTCAATGCCCAGGACCGCATTGCCGCAGGCGACCAACTGGAAACCGGCCCAGGCTCCCGCGTAGTGCTGACCGTGGGCGACAGTGCCTTCCTGGTGCGCGAGAACACCCGCCTGGCACTCGAAGGCGACAGCCCGGTCACCGTACGGCTGCTGCGCCTGCTCTCGGGTGCCGTGGCCAGCGTGTGGAGCCGGGGGACAGACCGCCAGATCGTCACCCCCACCATGACGGCGGGCATCCGGGGTACGGGCGTGTACGCCGAAGTCCTGCCCGAGCAGGACTTTCGCAGCTATTTCTGCAACTGCTACGGCACCGTGGACATTGCGGCGGGCAGCGACCGCCGGGTGAGCGAATCCACCTACCACCAGTCCTTCTGGGCCGAGGCCAGCCCCCGCAGGGGGCAAAGCCTGTTCCCGGCCCAAGCCATCAACCACACCGACGAAGAAATGGAAATGCTGGCCGCCCTAGTGCGCCAGCGCACGGCCTGGCAGATCACTGGAATGAAAGGCCCCAAGGACGGCCGCGGCTACCAGTATGAAAAACGCCCGGAGGCGACGCCAAAGTCGTCCCCCGGGCATGAAATCTACAACTAGGGCCTGCGCCTCCACAGCGGGCGCGGCCCAAGCCAGCGGCCACCGCGCAAGGGCCGCCCCGCCGCGCTGGTGGCGTCCCCCTTCCCGGCGATCGCCAAGAGAAGAGGGAAGGTGGGCAGCGCAACAAGGGGTTGTCAGCTCCCGATGCGGCCGCCGTCGTTCTTGGTGATGACGATCGTGGCCGAACGCGGGCGTTTGCCTGCACCGTAACCGGCATTGGCAGGCCACTGGCTTTGGTACTTGGCAGGGTCACCGATGTCGGACATCTTGGTGCTTTCGCCCGGGTGCTGGATGTTCACAAAGATAGCTTTGCCGTCCGGCGTCTCTGTCAAACCCGTGATCTCGCAGCCCTTGGGCCCGACCAGAAAACGCTTGAGGGTATCGGGCGTGGCCGCCTTGCCCACATAGGTGTTCACTTCGAGCTTGCTGCCATCGGCCTTGGTGTAAGCCAGGGTCTTCTTGCCGCCATCACCCACGCTGCCCGGCAGAGCGGCCAACATCATGCAGTTGGACACATCGGTAAAGGCACCGTCATCGGTCTGGATCCAGCAAATGCCGGTGGACTTGCTGAACACCAGGCCGTCGGGGCTGGAGAAGTCCTGCTCGGCCGTCAGCGCCGAGAGATTGATCATGCCTTTGTCCGCAACGGCCTCGGCGCCAAACAGGTACACGTCCCAGGCAAAGGCCTGGCCTGCGCCTTCCTTCATGCGCACAAGGTGGCCGTTGGGGTTGCCGCTTTGCTTGGTACTGCCCTTCATGTCGGTGTAGGCACGCGGGTTGGCGCCATCGGGCAGGTACTGACTACCCGTGGGGTCGATGCTGCGGTTGCTGTTGTTGGTCAGCGTGAAATAGATTTCACCATTGGCGGGGTTCACCGCATTCCACTCGGGGCGGTCCATCTTGGTGGCGCCCACGGCGTCGGCAGCCAGGCGGGTATTGATGGCAATGTCCCCGGCGTCGCTGAACTTGTAGGCCCCATACCCGGCAACGGCCGGGTTCGACATGGCCAACTCCACCCACTGGCCTGTGCCATCGGCATTGAACTTGGCCACATAGAGCTTGCCGCTGTCCAGGTACTTGTCGCCCACGGCCATGCGGTCTGCCGCGTTGGCGTCCGCCGCATTCCACAGCGCGGTGGAGACGAACTTGTAGATGTACTCGCCGCGCGAATCGTCGCCCATGTAGACGGTCAGCGGCTGGCCTGCCACCACCTTGCCGAACGCCGCGCTCTCGTGCGCGAACCGGCCCAGCGCGGTGCGCTTCTTCGCCACGCGGGTTTTGTCATAGGCGTCAATCTCGACGATGTAGCCCATGCCATTCATCTCGTTGCGATAGTCGTCGCTGCCATCCACGGATGTGCCGGTCTTGCCGTTGTTCCAGCGCTGGTAGTGGTCTGCACTGCCACCCGTCTCCCAGCCATGGCGCGAGGCGGCGCCCTGGGAACGGCCGTAGCGCTTGAGGGCGGCGACGCTTTTGTCATTGCCGCGCGCCGCATCGTCGGAGGCACTGCGCATGAAGTACCCAGCCCAGTTTTCTTCGCCCGTGAGGAAGCTGCCCCAAGGTGTCTTGCCCGTGCCGCAGTTGTTGAGCGTGCCGCGGGTTTGGGTGCCCGTGGGCGCGTACTTGGTGACGAGCTGCGCATGGCCGCGCGCCGGGCCAGCAATGTCGATGGGGGTCAGAGCGGTCAAGCGAAAGTTCAGGCCCGACTGGGGCACATAGCCCCACTTGCCCGCCGTGCGCGTCACCTCGATCACGGCGACGCCGTGCAGGGCGACCTCCTTGTCCACTTCCAGGGCCGGGCGCGGCAGGGTCGATGTGCCACCATCAGCGTGGATGAAGAAGGACGAGAGTTTCTCGTCGGTGGTGGCCTCGTGGTTGATGGCGAGCAGGCCGCGTTCGATGGCGGTGTCGCTGCGCTTGCCATCGGCACCCAAGCCGAACCACTCCATGCCATCGTGGTGATCCCCGGCGCGCTTGTCAAAGTCGGTGTCGGTGCCGTCGTTGCGGTAGGCCGTAGCGCCCGCCAGGATCGGGTCACCCAGAGCAAACAACACGCTGGCGGTGTAGCCCGCGGGCACGCTGACCATGTCTGCCAGGCTTTTGGGTACCGCCGCAAAACCCAGCAGTTTTTCTGCAGGCACGGGCACTGGGTCATCGCCGCCACCGCAGGCGCTCACGCCAAAACCGGCCAGCATGGCCGTGCCGACGGTACCCACGCTGCCGCGCAGCAGACCCCGGCGCGACAGGCGGGCGGTGAGGACCGCGCCAAACGTCGGATTGCTAGAAGTGTTGGAGTCTTCGTCGTTGAAATCGATGGCCGCTGCGGGCACATCCACACGCTGGTTCATGGGGGTCTTTCTGAGGTTCGTTGCAAACCCCTGCAGCGTAAAAACCCGCCATGACAACAGCATGAAGGCAACGTGTCAGTTCTGTGGCGCTCCTTGATGCCTATTCCACCACCGTCAACTTGGCCACGGACAGCGCCAGCCACTTGGTGCCGTGGCGCGGGAAACTGACCTGTGCGCGCGCGTCGTCGCCCGTGCCCTCGATGGCCAGCACCTTGCCTTCGCCAAATTTGTTGTGAAACACGGCCATGCCAGCGCGCAAGCCGTGCGATGGCGCCGCCTTCTGCACTGGAACGGGTGGGCTGGCGAATGTCTCTGATTTTGAGCCAAATTGGCCTCTAGCGCTTGATGGATAAGCGCTGACAGCTCCTAAATGAGGAGCAAAAGAGCCAAATCCCTGTTGCTTGGGCGTAATCCACTTGAGGGCGGACTCGGGCAGTTCCTCAAAAAAGCGGCTTCGTGGGTTGTAGCGCGTCTGGCCGTGCAGCATGCGCGTTTGCGAGTGGCTCAGGTACAGGCGCTTGCGGGCACGGGTGATGGCCACATACATCAGGCGGCGCTCTTCCTCCAGGCCACCCTTGTCGCTGATGGCGTTTTCGTGCGGAAACAGGCCCTCTTCCATGCCGCCAATGAACACGGCGTCAAACTCCAACCCCTTGCTGGCGTGCACGGTCATCAGTTGCACGGCATCCTGCCCGGCCTGGGCCTGGTTGTCGCCCGCCTCCAGCGCAGCGTGGGTCAGAAACGCGGCGAGCGGCGAGAGGGTTTCGCCCGTGTCGATGTCGACCATGTCCGGCACCGCGCCGGGCAAAGTCACATCCAGCAAAGGCGCATCGGGGTCCAGGCCCTGGCTGGCGGGGCTTTGCGTCAGTGGCAGGCCATGTTCGTCCAGCGGCAGGGCTACGGCGTCGCGGCCAAAGCCTTCTTGGGTGACAAAGCTCTCGGCCGCGTTGACGAGTTCTTCCAGGTTTTCGACGCGGTCGGCGCCTTCCTTCTCGGCGCGGTAGTGCTCTATCAGCCCGGTGGATGTCAGCATTTGCTCAAGAATGCTGCGCAGGTTCAAACCCTGGGTCTGCTCGCGTAGCACATCGACCATAGCGACAAACGCGCCCAGGTTGGCTCCCGCCTTGCCGGGCACGGCGCTCACGGCGTCGTGCAGCGAGCAGCCGGCGCTGCGCGCCGCATCCTGCAATACCTCAACGCTGCGCGCACCGATGCCGCGCGGCGGAAAGTTGACCACGCGCATAAAACTGGTGTCGTCCTGCGGGTTCTCCAGCAGGCGCAGGTAGGCCAGCGCACTCTTGACCTCGGCGCGCTCAAAAAATCGCAGCCCGCCATACACGCGGTAGGGCACGGCAGCGTTGAACAGGGTCGATTC
>JAUYGP010000689.1 GCA_030690515.1 Giesbergeria sp. | reverse complement strand
TCCAGTCGGTGAGCACTGAACTATTGATGCGCGCTGCCCTGGATGGTGTGGGAGTGACCGTGGTGGCGCAATTGCTGGCGGCCCCGTTCCTGGCCAGCGGGGCATTGATCCATGTGCTGCCCGATTGGATCTATTCGCGCTACACGGTGTATGCGGCGCTACCCTCGCGCCGCATGCTGCCCGCGCGCACCAAGGTTTTTCTGGATTTTGTCAGCGAGCAGGTGCCCCAGGCCGTGGTGGCACAGCAGGGGCGGTAACGCTCAGGCCTGCGGCGCTGGCGCTGGATCGGTCGCAAAGCTGTTTTGCCGCCAGGCCTCGAACACCGTCACAGCCACAGCGTTGGAGAGGTTCAGGCTGCGCTGGCCGGGCACCATGGGCAGGCGCAGCCGCTGCGCCGGGGCAAAAGTCTCGCGCAGTTCGGGTGGCAATCCCCGTGTCTCTGCGCCAAACACCAGCCAGTCGCCAGGCAGAAAGCAGGCCTCGTGCACGGTTTGGGTGCCGTGGGTGGTGAGGGCATACATGCGCAGCGGGTCGGGCTGCGCCGTGCGCAGAAATGCCGTCCAGCCGGGATGGCGCAGTACCTGTGTGTATTCGTGATAGTCCAGCCCGGCGCGGCGCATGAGTCGGTCTTCCATGGAAAACCCCAGCGGCTCGATCAGGTGCAGTGTGCACCCAGTGTTGGCGGCCAGGCGAATCACATTGCCCGTGTTGGGGGGGATTTCGGGCTCGACCAGGACGATGTGAAACATGGCGCGTATTTTCGTTTGGAATATGGAGCAAGTGGGGTAAGCAGTCGTATCAAAGGGGCGCCTCGGTGCGCGCGAGCACCAGGCCCGTCACTGAACCTGCGCCCGCCTGGAGCAGGGCCTGGGCCGCCGCTTCCAGGGTGGCGCCTGTCGTCATCACATCATCCACCAGCACAATGTGCTGGCCTTGCACCTGCGTGGCGCGCAGCGGTTCCACAGCAAAGGCGCCCCGGAGATTGCGCAGGCGCTGCGCGCGTGGCAAACCTCGTTGGGTTGCCGTGTCGTGCAGGCGCAGGAGCAGCGTGCCATCGGTTTTGTGTGGCGCCAGGTGCTGCGCCAGCAATAACGCCTGGTTGAAGCCGCGTTCTTGCAACCGCTGGCGCGACAGGGGCACCGGCAGCACCCGTTGTGCCGCATCCAGGGCGGGTTCTGCCCAGGGGGTGCTGCGCAGCAGGGCGGCCAGGCTGGCGGCCCAGCCGGGGTCGCTGCGGAACTTGAATTCGGCCATGATGCCCGCCCAGGGGTAGCCGTAGTCCACGGCGGCAATGCAGGCGTTCAGTGCGGGCGGATGCCGCTGGCAGGCGCCGCACTGTGGCCCGCCGGAGGGCAAAGGAATGGCGCAGGTTGTGCAGCGGCGGCGTGGCTGGGCAAAGCGTGCGGCGCAGGCGTCGCACACGCGCCGGGTGGGCCAGGAATGGCACACGGCGCACTGGCTTGGCAGGTGCGCTGCCCAGCGCCCAACCCTTGCGGAAAGCCCTGATGCGATGTGGCTCAACATGATGCTGTCAATATATGCGGTTTTCCTAGCCTGCAGAGCCCCGTACCATGCCGTCAGAGCGTCCCCCCACGATCGATCCTGTTGCCGCCGCGCGCTGGCATGCGGCTGCGCCCGCGCATTCCCCCTGGTTGCACGAGGAAGTGGCGCGCCGCATGGAAGGGCGCCTGCAGTGGATCCGCGAAGCCCCCGCTGCCTGGGGTCATTGGGACGCCGTGCGCGGCGGCCTGGAGGCCCATGCGCTGGTGCGTCAACGCTATCCCGAGGCATCGTGCCACGTCGTAGAGACATCGCCCCCCCTGCAGGCACAGGCCGCCAAAGCCCTGGCGCAGCCCTGGTGGAGTGCTGCCCGCTGGAAAGGCGGCCCCGTGCACTTTGGGCAGCCTGCGCAGGGCGCTGTGCAAATGCTCTGGGCCAACATGGCGCTGCACATGGCGCCCGATCCCCAGGCCCTGATAGCGCAGTGGCACCACGCCCTGGCCGTCAATGGCTACCTGATGTTCTCGTGCCTGGGTCCCGATTCGCTGCGCGAGCTGCGGGCCGTCTACGCCGCCATGGGATGGCCTGCACCGGGCCATGCCTTTACAGACATGCATGATTGGGGCGACATGCTCATCGAGGCGGGTTTCGCCGAACCGGTCATGGACATGGAGCGCATCACGCTCACTTTTCCTACAGCGCAGCGCTTGCTGCAGGAATTGCAGGAGCTGGGGGCCAACTTGCACCCGCAGCGCTTTGTCGGACTGCGCGGGCGCCATTGGCATGCACGCCTGCTGGAGGCGCTGGAGGAGCACCTGCAGCGGCCGGGTGAGGGTTTGGGGCTGACCTTCGAGATCGTCTACGGACACGCCTTCAAGCCTGCGCCCCGGGTGCCGGTGGCAGAGCACAGCGCAGTGTCTCTGCAGGATATGCGTGCCATGTTGCGTAAGTCATCGTCGTAGAGCGAAGTTGCCGTGTTTTGTCAATGACCTGTCGCAAATTGGCCAGACAGGCTCTGGTGATTCGCAACAATCACTGACATAAAACAAGGCGCGCTACAATCGCCCCGAATGCCAGCAGGGGGACTTGTGGGGAGGTTGCGCAAGCCCATCGGGCTGTTCGCAATGGTGTGCGCGCCATGGCGCGGACCGTTGCTGCGCAGCGTGGCTCACGGACTTCTCTGGCCCTGATCATTCCGGTGCAGGGTGCCGGTGCGCTGTCGTCCGACGTTCATGCCGCAGGCAGGGGCGGGCCGGTAGCCCGGTTCCGCGCAAGCGGCGCTGGAAGTTTCGATTTATGAGGCTGAAACAAGTGAGAACCATGAAGAGCATTCCCCGCAAGCTGGCCTCTGTGCTGTGGCTGGCTGCTGCCTGGATGGGGGGCGCGGCGCATGCCGTGTCCGATCTGCCGGGTGGCCCTGCCGTCAATCAGCTTAATTTGCATCCTCCGGTCACGCGCATTGCCGAAGAGCAGCATTTCCTGCACTGGATGATGCTCATCATCTGCACGGTGATCTTCATCGGCGTCTTCGCGGTGATGTTCTATTCCATCTGGAAGCACCGCAAATCGCAGGGCGCCAAGTCGGCTAACTTCCATGAGTCGGTGACCGTGGAAATCGTCTGGACGGTGATCCCCTTCATCATCGTGATTGCCATGGCTCTGCCCGCCACCAAGGTGCTGGTGGCGCAAAAAGACACGACCAACGCCGATCTCACCATCAAGACCACGGGTTACCAGTGGAAGTGGGGGTATGACTACCTGAAGGGTGAGGGCGAGGGCATCAATTTCGTCAGCACGCTTTCCACCCCGCAGCCGCAGGTGCGCAATGAAGCTCCGAAGGGTGAGAACTACCTGCTCGAAGTCGATAAC
>JAUYGP010000679.1 GCA_030690515.1 Giesbergeria sp. | reverse complement strand
GGCAAAACGCTGCGGGTGGGCTTGTACCGCATCGAACAGAATGTCATTGGCATCGCGAGCCATTGGAATCGCGGTTTCCGCACCGAATCCCTGTGGTCCGGGTGAACCGAACGAGAGCACCTGAACGTCGATCCCGGCCGCATCCATGTGGGCCAACCGCTTCTCACCGAGGTCTGCCAACTCGTCGACGATGCTGTGTCCGAGCTGTTTGCTTCTGCTGGTGAGATAAAAGTTGCGGAATTCGTTTGCGTGGACCGCCTTCCTGTAAAACGGCGTGATGAAATGCTCTTCGATGGCAATCGTCTTCATAGCTGGATCTCCAGTGTTCGGCATAGGGGGCCATCATTATAGACGGCGCCCCTGCCACACCACCGGGCATGCGGGTCCGCACCGGGCGGTTCGAGAAGTTGAGGTCATGAGAGCCTGGGCAAACCCAGCCGATCAAAGTGATCGATGGTCAGCACACCATTGAGTAGTTTGCCGCTATTGCGCCACCAGCGTCTGGAGTTGGCCGCCACGCGCCGTGCCACATTCTGCGACGCCCCCAGCGCTCGCAGTTCGCGGTACATCGTCGTACCCCGCTTCCATTGCTTGAGCTGTATCGCCCGCAATCGGTGGCGCAGCCATTCGTCAAGCTCGCGCCAGACTCTTGGCGTTTGCGCCAACCCATAGTAAGCCTTCCAACCCATCAAGTACGGTCGCAGACGCTGCACCACCTCGTGCATGCTTCGTCCACCCGAGCGGCGGCTCAGCTGCCTGATCCGCTGCTTGAACGTTGCCCTCGGCTTGGCTGCCACCGCACGCTTGACCTCGCCCTTTGGAGCTACCCACAAGCTGTAGCCCAGGAACTTGCGACCAAACGCACTGGCAACCGCACTCTTGGCCTCGTTGACCGTCAGATGCAATCTGGCGTACATACGCCGCAGCAAGGCCATCACCCGCTCCCCCGCCTTTCGACTCCCAACGTAAACGTTGCAGTCGTCAGCGTAACGCGCAAAGCAATGTCCCCGGCGTTCCAACTCCTTGTCCACCTCATCGAGCATGACGTTGGCCAGCAACGGTGACAGTGGTCCGCCTTGCGGCGTGCCCTGATACCGCTGCACCACCACGCCACCATCCATGATGCCGCTGTTCAGATACGCACGGATCAGCCGGATCACTCCGGCGTCACCGACGCGTCTCTGTAGGCGGTCAATCAGAATGTCGTGGTTGACCCGGTCAAAGAACTTCTCCAGATCAACGTCCACCACGACCCGCCGACCCGACTGCACGTACGTCTGCGCGGCCAGTACCGCGTCATGCGCACGCCGCCCAGGCCGAAAGCCATAGCTGTGCTCGCTGAAGGTGGGGTCCAACATTGGCTGCAGCACTTGCAACAATGCCTGCTGAATCAGCCGATCCGTCACCGTCGGGATGCCCAGCTCGCGCTGGCCACCATCGGGCTTGGGGATCGTTACCCGGCGTACCGCACTTGGGCGGTACGTCCCTGCCAGCAATTGCTCTCGAATCACCGGCCACTGGGTTGCCAGATGCCTGGCCGTCTGGTCTATATCCAGTGCGTCCACACCCGCCGCTCCCTTGTTGGCCCGCACCCGCTTGAACGCTCGCTGCAGGTTCTCTCTTGTCAGCGCCGCTTGCAGCAGCGCTGACCCCGTGTTCTCGGTTGCATATCGCGGGCCGCCCGCTTCGTCGCTGACAGGTTCGCGTCCGGCTTCACCGTGCACTACCCCCGCCCGCCCCGGTTTCCCGGGCATCTGACGCAATGATGGCTGCATCGACATGGCCTCGAACTCTCCTCCTCGTTCAGTCCTTCGCCCTCGGTCTTCTCCCATGGTGGGCTTCGCCTCGGACTACTACGACCTCTGCTGACTTCTCGCTCCGGCTCAGCACCGTCGCCCTTTCAGGCACAAGGCGAGATCTCCCCAGGTAAGAACGCACTCCTTCATCACACAACCGCCAGATTTACGCCACCGCCCCTTGGTCACAAAAGCTTCGCGGTTCATTGCCCGCTCGCCTTGGTCGGCACCGCCTTCTATCTGGTTCTTGTTCATCGGCTCATGATTTACGCTTCACGCTTCCTTTCCACACTCGGTCACCCTCATGCAGTTGCGCTTCACTTCGCTCACTGTGACCAGCTCGCGGGAGGACTTGCACCTCCAGGAGTGCGCCCATGCTGGGCGCACAA
>JAUYGP010000672.1 GCA_030690515.1 Giesbergeria sp. | reverse complement strand
GGCTACCTGCTGTGGCTGATGCACCGGCGTTCGTCCCCAGGAGGACTGCTTTGAGCACTCCTGAAAAAATAGCTGTCAGCGCAGACGGGATAAGCGCCAGCATAGGAAAACGCTCCATATTGCACAGTATTTCGCTCCCCGTGGCGGCGGGCCGCTGGACCAGCATCGTCGGCCCCAACGGCGCGGGCAAATCGACCTTGCTCAAGGTGCTGGCCGGGCTGCTGCCGGCGCAAAGCGGGCGGGTCACTCTGAACGACCGCGCCTTGCATGACTGGCCGGCCCGCGAGCGCGCCCGCCAGATGGCCTGGTTGGGCCAGAACGAAGCGGCGGCCGACGACCTGACGGTGCTGGATGTGGCTTTGCTTGGCCGCCTGCCGCACCAGGGCTGGTTGCAGCCGCCCAGTCTGGCTGACCACGCCGCCGCCGAAGCGGCGCTGCGCCAGACGCAGGCCTGGGCCTGGCGCGAGCGCCCGCTGGGCCAGCTCTCGGGCGGCGAGCGTCAGCGTGTGCTGCTGGCCCGCGCCCTGGCCGTGAACGCACCCTTGATATTGATGGACGAGCCGCTGGCCAACCTCGATCCGCCGCACCAGGCCGACTGGCTGCTGCTGGTGCGCAGCCTGGTGGCGCAGGGCTGCACGGTGGTCAGCGTGCTGCACGAATTGTCGATGGCGCTGCAGGCCGACGACGTGGCCGTGCTGGCGGGTGGCCGCCTTCAGCACCACGGCGCCGCGCACGACCCGGCCACCCACCGCGCGCTGGAGGCGGTGTTCGATCACCGGGTTGTCATCCGGCAGGTGGAACATCAATGGCTGGCCCTGCCGCGCCTGCACGCCCCTGAACCCCTACCTGCCTGAAAAAACCCATGCACATCGAAACCGCCCCCACCGAAAAACGCTACGAAAAACCCGAGGGCGAACGCCGGGGCCTGGTCATCGTCAACACCGGCGACGGCAAGGGCAAAAGCACGGCGGCCTTTGGCCTGGCGTTGCGCGCGCATGGGCGCGGCAAGGCGGTGCGCATCTTTCAGTTCATGAAGGTGCCGAGCGCGCGCTTTGGCGAGCACCGCATGTTCGAGCAGATCGGTATTCCCATTGAAGGCCTGGGCGACGGATTCAGCTGGAAGAGCAAGGACCTGGAGCACTCGGCTCAATTGGCCCGCGATGGCTGGGAAAAGGCGCGCGCTGCCATCCTTTCGGGCGAGCACTTCCTGGTCGTGCTGGACGAAATCACCTACCCGCTGATCTACGGCTGGCTGCCGCTCGAACCCGTGCTGGAGACGCTGCGCACACGCCCCAAGGACGTGCACGTGGTGCTCACCGGCCGCCGCTGCCCCCCCGAGATCATCGAACTGGCCGACACCGTGACCGAGATGCAGTTGGTCAAGCATGCGTTCAAGGCGGGCATCCCGGCCCAGCGCGGCATTGAGGACTGAGGCAGCGGCATCCATGCCCTGGCACTGGCTCCATCCCCTCGCGGTCTCGCCTCTGGATGGCGCGGCCTGCCTGGCCTGGGCGGTGCTGGTGGCGCTGGCGGTGGACCGCCTGTGGGGCGAGCCGCGCGCGCGCTGGCACCCGGTGGTGTGGATGGGCAGCGCGCTTGCTGCCTGCGGCGCACGCATTGCGCCAGCGACCGAGACGGGCCGAGATTTGAAGGTTTTTTGGATCGCAGCGCTTGCCTGGTGCGCGCTTGCAGCTCTTGTTTTGATAGCGTTTTCAGCGGTGCAAGGCCTGCTGTGGTGGCTGGGCTGCCCGGTGCATTCCAGCGCCCATGCCTTGGACATCGCAGGCGTTGGCATGGTCGGCGCCCGTTCGGTGCAAACAACGCTGGCCGCAGTTCTGTCGGCCACGGCGTTGGGCCTGGTACTTAAACCCTTGTTGGCACTGGCCCTGCTGCAAAGCGAAGTGCGCGCGGTGGAAGCGGCTTTGGGCGAATCGCTGCAGGCGGGCCGTGCGCGCCTGGCCTGGCTGGTGAGCCGCGATGTGGCGCAGTTGAGTGCCGACGAGGTGCGCCAGAGCGCCATCGAATCGGTGGCCGAGAACCTGAACGACTCCGTGGTCGCCCCTATTTTCTGGTTTGCGCTGGCGGGCCTGCCCGGCGCTGCGCTGTACCGCTTTGCCAACACCGCCGACGCCCTATGGGGCTACCCAGGGATGCGCGGTGGCCGCTACTGGCAATGGGCGGGCAAATGGGCGGCGCGGGCCGACGATGTGCTCTCGTGGCTGCCCGCGCGGTTCACGGCCTTGCTGCTTGCGCTGGTGGCCGGGGGCGTGCCACTGCGCATGTTGATGAACGAAGCGCGCAAGACGCCGTCACCCAACAGCGGCTGGCCCATGGCAGCGATGGCACTGGCGCTGGGTGTGCGGCTGTCCAAGCCGGGCGTGTACCAGCTCAATGCTGCGGGCCGCGCGCCCACCAACAGGGATGCCGAGCGCGCGCAAAAATTGGTATCAAAAGTGGCTCTAACGCTCGTGCTTATTGCGCTAGCAGCTATTGTTTTTGTGGTTTTTAGGATGGTCGCCTGATGCCACATAAGCTCATCATTCACGGTGGCCCGGATGCCCAGGGCGTGCCGCTGTACGACTTCTCCACCAACGCCAACGCCTGCGGGCCGTGCCCCGAGGTGCTGGCCGCCGTGCAGCAGGCCGATGCCACGCGCTACCCCGACCCGGCCTACACGGCGCTGCGCGATTCATTGGGCGCTTTCCATGCCGTGGCGCCCGAGCGCATCGTGCTGGCAGTGAGCGCCAGTGAGTGCATCCACCGCTTCACGGCGCTGGCCGCGCTGCAGGGTGCCCAGGCTGTTAGCGTGCCCCGGCACAGCTACGGCGACTATGCGTACGCGGCACGGGCGCGGGGCCTGGCGGTGCACCACGACCGTGATGGCACTGGTACGGCAGGCCTGCAATGGGCCTGCGAGCCGTCCAGCCCACTCGGGGCACTCGATGCGCAGCGCGCGCACTGGCTGCTGGTGCCCGATTCGCAGCTTGCCCCCACCCAGCAACCGCTGCGCGTGCTGGACTGCGCCTATGCCCCCTTGCGGCTTGACGGGTCGCCGCCCCCGGCGCAGGCGCCCGGTGTCTGGCAGCTCTGGACGCCGAACAAGGCCCTGGGCCTGACGGGCGAGCGCGCCGCCTACGCCATTGCGCCGCACGCCGATGCAGCCGGTCGCTTGGCGGCGCTGGCGCCTTCGTGGCCCGTGGGCGCGCATGGCGTGGCAATGCTCGTCGCCTGGCTGCAGCCATCGGTGCAGCGCTGGCTGGCAGATTGTCTGCCCCTGCTGCACGCCTGGAAAGTGCGCCAGCAAACCCTGTGCAGCGCGCTCGATTGGGCCGAGTGCAAAGGCAGTACGGCCAATTTTTTCTGCGTCCGCCCACCGCAGGAGTGCCTGCCCGAGCGTCTTGCCGTTCTGCGCGTGGCGGGCATCAAGTTGCGCGAATGCAGCTCGTTTGGATTGCCCGGCGTGCTGCGTCTGGGCGTGCTGCCGCCGCCCGCCCAGGATGCGCTTGCCGCGGCCTGGCGGGCGGCCTGCAGCGCCCATCCCTCAATGGAAAACATGCAATGACCCTCCACCCTGTCCAAGGGCGCCGCCCCGCCGTCTGCATCATGGTGCTGGGCACCACCAGCGGCGCTGGCAAAAGCTGGCTCACCACCGCGCTGTGCCGCCACTACAGCAACCAGGGCCTGAAGGTGGCGCCGTTCAAGGCGCAGAACATGAGCAACAACGCGCGCGTGGTGGCAGGCCCCGAAGGTGAAGGCGAGGGGGCAGGCGCCATGAGCGCCTGGGGCGAGATCGGCAGTGCCCAGTATTTCCAGGCCCTGGCCGCGCGCGCCGAGCCTGAAGTGCGCATGAACCCGCTCTTGCTCAAGCCCGAGGCCGACACGCACAGCCAGGTGGTGCTGATGGGGCAGGTGCATGCCGAGTTCACTGCGCTGCCGTGGCGCGGCCGCAGCGAAAAGGTGTGGCCGCAGATTGCCGCCGCGCTCGATCAACTCCGCGCCGAGAACGACGTGGTGGTGATCGAAGGGGCTGGTTCGCCCGCAGAAATCAACCTGCACGCCAGCGACATCGTCAACATGCGCGTGGCGCGCCATGCCGAGGCGCGCTGCCTGCTGGTGACCGACATCGACCGGGGCGGCGCCTTTGCCCACCTCTACGGCACCTGGGCACTGCTGCCCGAGAACGAGCGCGCGCTGATCCAGGGCTTTGTGTTGAACAAATTTCGTGGTGACGCCAGCCTGCTGGCGCCCGCGCCCGAGCAACTGCAAGCGCTGACCGGTGTGCCGACGGTGGCCACCATCCCCATGCAGTGGCACCACGGCCTGCCCGAGGAAGACGGCATCTTTGACGACCGCAGCACCACCGCAGGAACGGTGCACACCACGGTGGCCGTGGTGGCCTACCCGCGTATCAGCAACCTCGACGAGTTCCAGCCGCTGAAAAACGTGCCCGGCGTGCGCCTGCTGTGGGCGCGCAGCCCGGCCGAGCTGGCCCACCTGCAGGCCCGCGACTGGATCGTGCTGCCCGGCTCCAAGGCCACCGCGGCCGACCTGGCCTGGCTGCGCGCGCAGGGGCTGGACCGGGCGATTGCCGCGCACGCGGGGCAGGGCGGCGCCGTGCTGGGCGTGTGCGGCGGCCTGCAGATGCTGGGGGAGGCGCTGATTGACCCCGAAGGTATCGACGGCAACGGCCCCGGCCTGGGCCTGCTGCCGTTGGTCACCGTGTTCGAACCCGCCAAGACGGTGCGTCACACTGCGGCGCGCTTTGCCGAACTGCCAGGCACGTGGCAAAGCCTGTCGGGCGTGTTTGTGTCCGGCTACGAAATCCACCACGGCCAGACCGCCCAGCACCCGGCCATGGCGGCCCAGGGCGACGTGGCGCGCGAGGTCATTCCCGGCATCGCCTGGCAGAACCCGGCGGGCAATGTGCTGGGCGTGTACCTGCATGGCCTGTTTGAAGACCCTGCCGTGTTGAAAGCCCTGTTTGGTGCCGATGCGCCTACGCTGGATGCCGTGTTTGACGGGTTGGCCGATGGCGTGGCCCGGTACTTTGACCCGGGCGTGCTGGACGCCCTCATCGCGTAAGTGGAAGCTGCATACGCGCCACGATGGTGGCGCTGTGCTGTGGGGCGGCGAGCAGGGCGCAAACCGCAGTTTTACGACGACCCTTGCGTCATCAGCGGTTGCGACGGAGCTAGGGTTCCGCGCCTGTCAAACAGAATCAGGCCGGCGGACCGCGTCATTTCCGCGGGTTTGCCAAAAAATCAAAAATCCGTTTGCGTGAATCTTCAGTGACTACCGGATCATAGGCATAGGTCACGCGATTGCCCTTGAAGTCGATTTTCGAATAGCCATCCTTGTCCGCTGAATCCCAGCTGTGGGTGGCGTCGGGGTACAGATGCCACTGAACGGGTTTGCCGGCAGCTTGCAGTTTGGGCAGCAACTCAAGACAGGATGTAGGCGGCGTTTCGTTGTCTTTGCCTCCCATCAGCACCAACAACGGGCGGTCCGTATCAGGCTGCACGATAGAAATGCCTTGGGGTCGGCCGCGATTG
>JAUYGP010000669.1 GCA_030690515.1 Giesbergeria sp. | reverse complement strand
ATTCAAAATATTCCATGCAGCTTACAATAACTCCATGTCCGCTCTCACCCTCACCCCCCGCGCCCTGTACGAAGAAGTGGCCGAACTGCTGCGCCAGCGCATCTTCCAGCGGGAACTGGAGCCAGGATGCTGGATCGACGAGCTGAAAATTGCAGAGGAGTTCGGCATCAGCCGCACGCCTCTGCGCGAAGCACTGAAGGTATTGGCCGCCGAGGGCCTGGTAACCATGAAAGTACGCCGCGGCGCCTATGTGACCGAGATGTCCGAGAAGGACTTGCGTGACGTCTACCACCTGCTCAGTCTGCTGGAAAGCGATGCCGCAGGCGTGGTGGCCCGCGCTGCCAGTGACGAAGACCTGCGCACGCTGAAAGACCTGCACGCCGAGTTGGAAGCCGCCAAGGGTCAGCGGGACCAGTTTTTTGCCATCAACGAGCGCTTTCACATGCGCTTGCTGGAACTGTCCGACAACCGCTGGCGCAGCCAGATGGTGGCCGACCTGCGCAAGGTGATGAAGCTCAACCGCCACAACTCGCTGCTCAAGCAGGGCCGCATCGATGACTCACTGCGCGAACACCGCGCCATCATGGCCGCCTTGCTCTCCCGCGACACGGCAGCCACAGTGCAGGCCATGCAAAGCCATTTCACCAACGGCCTGGAGGCCGCGGCCTGATCTTCGGCCCCCCACCGTGGCAGGAAAGCCCCGTCTGCACCGAAACAAGCTGAAACAACTGGCTGCCCTGCGCGCCCTGCCCTATGCTGTACACACCACCACTTTGCGTAGGCAGTCCGGCCCATGAAGTCTCCTGAAGAAACCGTCGTTTTTGGCACCGAAGACCTGTTGCTCAGCCTGTGCAACTCGGTCACGCGCGTACTGACCGTGGCCACGCACAGCGATATCCGCTATTCCGGCATGATCCAGCGCATCACGCGCACCTGTCTCAAGCCCGACATTGGTTGCTTTGTCTTGTTTGACGGCGGGTTCTCCGGCCTGGTCATCATCAACTTCTCGGCCCAGGCCGCGATGGAGCTGTATTCCAACTACCTGCTGAACATGGGCATGCAGCAGAGCGATCTGGCGCGTTCCTATACGGCAGACGAGGTCAGCAACGTGATGGGTGAGCTGATGAACCAGGTGGTGGGCGACTTCACCGGCAAGGTGCACCGCGAGCTGCACACCCACATCACGCAGAACCAGCCCAAGATGCTGGTGCTGAACAAGCAAGTCATGCTGAGCGTGGATGCCAACCTTGACCAGCCCGAAGCGCGGCGCGTGACTTTCTATACCGGCTCCAACAACATCTTCTACCTGGAGTTGGCCATCGACAAGACAGAGTTCGTCAAGCTCTACGATTTCGCGCCCCACGAAGTTCCCGACCCCGACGCCTTGATCGACCAAGCCCAGCAACGCGCTGCTGCAGCAGCAGCGGTCCCGGCCCCAGCTGCAGCAACGCCCTCGTCGGCCACCGACGACCTGCTCCGATCGCTAGGGATGTAGACCCACCGGGGCCTGACAAGGGCGGGCCGGTATGATTTAAGGGTTTTCCCGTGCATTGGCACCCATGCCAGTGCCGCCAGCCCGACCCCATGCCGCCCCGAGATGACCACGATCCACACCGACATCGCCTCCGCGCAAACCCTTCCCCAGCTTTTTGCCCGCCGGGCAGCGCTGACCCCCAACGCACCAGCCTACCGCCTTTTTGACTCCGCTACCCAGGCCTGGTTTGACCTGAGCTGGGCGCAAATGGCAGAACGGGTGGCGCAGTGGACGCAGGCCCTCGTCGCCATGCAGTTGCCCTTGGGCGCACGCGTGGCCATTTTGTTGCCCAACGGGCTGCACGCCGTCTGTGCCGACCAGTCCACCCTGGCGGCGGGTGGGGTACCCGTTCCGCTGCACGCCATCGACAACCCGGGCAGCATTGCCTACATCCTGCAAGACAGCGAAGCCTCTGTGCTGGTTGTCGACCAAGTCGCGCAGTGGGAAAGCATCCGCGATGTGGGAACACCATTTCCCGCGCTGCGCGCCGTCGTGGTCACGGACGAAGACCCTGCCCTGCAACCCCATCCTGCCAGTGCCAAAGGCCCTGCCCTGGGCTCGCTCGCCCAGTGGCTGGGCGGTGCAGGGGAACCGTTGGCCACGCCCACACCCACACCGCCCGGTGCGGACGATCTCGCCGCCATCGTCTATACCTCGGGCACCACCGGCAA
>JAUYGP010000656.1 GCA_030690515.1 Giesbergeria sp. | reverse complement strand
TCGTCGAGCACCTGCAAGAGCACGTTGAAGACGTCTGGGTGGGCCTTTTCCACCTCGTCGAGCAGCAGCACGCTGTAGGGCTTGCGGCGCACGGCTTCGGTGAGGTAGCCACCCTCTTCATAACCCACATAGCCGGGCGGCGCACCAATCAGACGGGCGACCGAATGCTTCTCCATGAATTCGCTCATGTCAATGCGAATCAGGTGGTCCTCGCTGTCGAACATAAAGCCCGCCAGCGCCTTGCACAACTCGGTCTTGCCCACACCAGTGGGGCCGAGAAACAGGAAACTGCCCGTGGGGCGGTTCGGGTCCGACAGGCCAGAGCGCGAGCGACGGATGGCATTGGCCACGGCGGCAATCGCCTCCTCCCGGCCGACCACGCGCTCGTGCAGCTTGGTTTCCATCTGCAGCAGCTTGTCTTTTTCGCCCTGCAGCATCTTGGCCACCGGAATGCCCGTGGCGCGGCTCACCACCTCGGCAATTTCTTCGGCTCCCACCTGGGTGCGCAGCAGGCGGTTAGGCGTGTGCGCGCCCTCGCCCGCCTCTTTGGCCTGCGCTTCCTTGAGCTGTTTTTCCAGCTCCGGCAGCTTGCCGTATTGCAGCTCGGCGACCTTGTTGAAGTCGCCCTTGCGCTTGAGTTCTTCAATTTGCAGCTTGACGTGCTCCAACTCCTCGCGCACATGCTGGCTGCCCTGGGCTTGGGCCTTCTCGGCCTGCCAGATCTCGTCGAGGTCGGCGATTTCTTTTTGCAGCGCAGTGATTTCTTCCTCGATCAGGCCAAAACGTTTCTGCGACGCTTCGTCCTTTTCCCGGCGCACCGCCTCGCGCTCGATCTGTAGCTGGATCAGACGCCGGTCAAGCTTGTCCATCACCTCCGGCTTGGAGTCGATCTCGATCTTGATTTTGGCGGCCGCCTCGTCGATCAGATCGATCGCCTTGTCGGGCAGGAAGCGGTCAGTGATGTAGCGGTTGGAGAGCTCGGCCGCGGCCACGATGGCCGGGTCGGTGATTTCCACGCCGTGGTGCAGCTCATAGCGCTCCTGCAGCCCGCGCAGGATGGCGATGGTGGCCTCCACCGTGGGTTCGCCGACAATGATTTTCTGGAAACGGCGTTCGAGCGCAGCGTCTTTCTCGATGTACTTGCGGTACTCGTCCAGCGTGGTCGCGCCCACGCAGTGCAGCTCGCCGCGCGCCAGGGCCGGGTTGAGCATGTTGCCTGCGTCCATCGCGCCTTCGGCCTTGCCGGCGCCCACCATGGTGTGCAGCTCGTCGATGAAGACGATGGTTTGCCCTTCGTCCTGCGCCAGCTCTTTAAGCACGGTTTTCAGGCGCTCTTCAAACTCGCCCCGAAACTTGGCGCCCGCCAGCAGCGCAGCCATGTCGAGCGACAACACGCGCTTGCCCTTGAGCGAATCGGGCACCTCGCCAGCGATGATGCGCTGCGCAAGCCCTTCGACGATAGCCGTCTTGCCCACACCGGGCTCACCGATCAGCACCGGATTGTTTTTGGTGCGGCGTTGCAGCACCTGGATGGCGCGGCGGATTTCGTCGTCGCGGCCAATCACCGGGTCGAGCTTGCCCAGGCGGGCGCGCTCGGTCAGGTCGATGGTGTATTTCTTCAGGGCCTCGCGCTGGCCCTCGCCTTCGGCGCTGTCCATCCTCGTGCCGCCCCGCACCGCCTCAATCGCGGTCTCCAGGCTCTTACGACTCAATCCGTTTTCCTTGGCGATGCGCGCAGCATCGCCCTTGCTGTCGATCAGCGCCAGCAAAAACAACTCGCTGGCGATGAACTGGTCCCCTCGCTTGATCGCTTCTTTCTCGGTCGCCTGCAGCACGCGGCCCAATTCGGGCCCACCTTGCACCTGGTCCTGCCCCGTCACCTGGGGCAGGCGCTTGACGGCCGCATCGGCCGCCGCCAGCAAGCCGGGCACGTTGGCACCAGCGCGCTCCAGCAAGGCACGAGGGCCGTCATCCTGGCGCAGCATGGCGGCGAGCAGGTGCACTGGCTCAATGTAGGCGTTGTCGTTGCCCAACGCGAGCGACTGTGCATCGCTCAGGGTTTCCTGGAACTTGGTGGTGAATTTGTCGATACGCATGGCGGGATTCTCCTGTTGCACAACAGCTTAGGCCCAGTGCCGGTTTTTCAACCACGGCGCAGCACGGATTTGTGCGGGCCTGAAGATTTTGGTTGACCTTAAAGTTTCTTTAAGGTTTTCAATGACTCCTTCATCACCTCGGAGCGACACCGTGCCGGCACAACATACACCTGATCGACTGAGAGAGACACCACTTCTCAACTACCACCACTCCCACATTCAGGCACTCGTTCGCGAACGAGGTTGGCAAAAACTGCCCGAGCGCGAACGTATTGGAGCCCTCTACGATTTCGTGCGCAACGATATCGCCTTTGGCTACAACGCTTCAGACGACCTGCCTGCGTCGGACGTACTGGCCGACGGGCTCGGCCAGTGCAACACCAAAGGCACGCTGCTGATGGCACTCCTGCGCGCCTGCGACGTTGCCTGCCGCTTTCACGGTTTCACCATCGACAAAGCGCTTCAAAAGGGCGCCGTCACCGGCCTCGCGTACCGGTTGGCACCGAGCAGCATTGTCCACAGCTGGGTGGAAGTGTGGTTCGAGAACGCATGGATTCCTCTGGAAGGTTTCATTCTGGACAGTGCATATCTCCGCGCCTTGCAACAGCGCTTTGCAGCGCACCGAGGCGCTTTTTGCGGGTATGGCGCGGCGACCCCCAACCTGCAGGACCCTGGCGTCGAATGGCGCGGCCATCCCACCTACATTCAGAAAGACGGAATCAACCACGATTTCGGGCTGTATGACGATCCCGATGCGTTCTATGCTGAGCACGGCGTCAACCTGAGTGGAATGAAAGCCTGGCTGTTCAAGACGGTGGTGCGTCAGCAGATGAATCGCAACGTGGCGCAGATCCGCAGCGCGCTCACTGCGCAACCTCTGGCACACGGGCCCATGCTGCGCGGTTTGCCGTAGCGGCGCGCCCCTTTGCAACGCGGCCACCACCTGCTGGTGCGTGGGCCCGTCTTGCATAGAAAATTTCGCTGGCGATGACGTTCTTGTCGCACCTGATGGCTTGCTTTTTTAACCACGCCAGCGGTCATCTTCAGGGTGCTATTGCGGACAGTGGGGCGATCCGAACGGGCCGGGGCGCTCAGATCTGCTCAAGCGCCTTCGCTGGCAGGCGCAGGCGCACCCCGTCGTAACCAGCCGATGCAATGCGCGTGCACAGGTCGGCCCATTCGCAGCCCGCGCAAGCCCCACGAATGTGTCCGCTTGTGTACGCCGTGCGCAGGCGCGCGAGCAAGGCCACAGTCAATTGCAGGCGGCTGCCGATGCCCAGCGGCCTGCCCAGCAACAGGGCCAGCTCTTGCGCTGCCCGCAGATCGCGCACCCGCACACCCGCACCATGGCAATGTGCGCAGGCCCCCTCGCTCTCGCACAGCGGGGCACAAACGGTATCCGGCCCCTCCACCAGATACGCCTCCTCGCCAGCAGCCAGACGGCTGACGATGCCATCGAAGTTGTGCGCAAACTCGGGGCTGTAGCCTTTGCCGGCGTAGGTCAGCATGCACAGCAGATGGTGGGCGCGCAGCGCCA
>JAUYGP010000441.1 GCA_030690515.1 Giesbergeria sp. | reverse complement strand
GCATGGGCCTGTGGAACTGGGACCTGCGCACCGGCATGGTCCAGGGCGACGACACCCTGGCGCAAATGTTTGGTGACCCCCCCCCTGGAACGGAGCGCGTACCTATCGAAGAATGGCGCAGCCGCACACACCCTGAAGACCTGCTCGCCCTCGATCCTCCTCTGATCGCCTGCCTCAAGGGCGAGACGGAGCAGTTCGAGGTGGCGCAGCGCATCCGGCACCGCGATGGTCACTGGATCTGGGGCCTGTGGCGTGGCCGCGTCACCGAGCGCGATGCCCAGGGAAAGTGCGTTGCACTGATGGGATCGTTTCACGACATCACCGAGCGCCGCGAAGCGCATGAGCGCCTGCAACTGGCGGCCAGCGTGTTCACCCATGCCCGTGAGGGCATCACCATCACCGACACACACGGCACCATCATCGAAGTGAACGACACGTTCACCCGCATTACGGGCTATTCCCGCGAAGAAGCCATCGGCAACAACCCACGCATGCTGCAGTCGGGTCGCCAGGGCCCCGATTTCTATGCCGCCATGTGGCACAGCCTGACCACCGACGGCCACTGGACGGGAGAAGTCTGGAACCGCCGCAAGAGCGGCGAGCTGTTTGCCGAGATCATCACCATCAGCGCGGTGCGCAACCTGCTGGGCGCGGTGACACACTATGTGGCGCTGTTCACCGACATCACCTCGCTCAAGGAGAACGAGCGCAAGCTCGAACGCATTGCGCACTACGACGCACTGACCGGCCTGCCCAACCGCGTACTGCTGGCCGACCGGCTGCAGCAGGCCATGGCACGCTGCCAGCGCAGAGGCCATTCGCTGGCGGTAGCCTTCATTGACCTGGACGGATTCAAGGCCGTCAACGACCTGCACGGCCACGAGCAGGGCGACGGGCTTCTGGTGGCGCTGGCGCAGCGCCTGCAATCGTCCTTGCGCGAGGGAGACACGCTCTCGCGCATGGGCGGCGACGAGTTCGTGGCCGTGCTCTCCGATCTGGAGAATACGAAGGACTGCGAACCGGTGCTCGAACGCATGCTGCACGCCGCCGCCGACCCGGTGCGCCTGGGCGACACGCTGTTCCAGGTTTCCGCCAGCATTGGTGTCACGCTGTTTCCTGCCGACGGCGTGGAGCCCGACCTTCTCATCCGCCATGCCGACCAGGCCATGTACCAGGCCAAGCAGGCCGGCAAAAACCGCTACCACCTGTTCGATGTGGAACAGGACACCGCCGTCAAAACGCAGCGCGAGGAAATCGCGCGCATCCGCCAGGCGCTGACAGCGCAGGAGTTCGTGCTGTACTACCAGCCCAAGGTCAACATGCGCACGGGCCAGGTGACCGGGGCCGAGGCCCTGATCCGCTGGAACCACCCGGAGCGCGGCCTGCTAGCGCCGGCGGCTTTTCTGCCTGCGATGCACAACCATGCCATCAGCATTGATGTGGGCGACTGGGTGATTTCCACGGCCCTGCGCCAGATGGCCGACTGGCAGGCCCAGGGCCTGGACCTGCCTGTGAGCGTGAACATCGACGCCCGGCACCTGCAAAAAGAGGGCTTCAGCCTGCGCCTGGCCGCATTGCTGGCAGCGCAGCCCCAGGTGCCGACCAGCCACCTGGAGTTGGAGATCCTGGAGACCAGCGCGCTGGAAGATATCGCCCTGGTGTCCGACATCATGCGCCGCTGCCAAGCCATGGGCGTGCGCTTTGCGCTGGACGACTTTGGCACGGGTTACTCGTCGCTCACCTACCTCAAACGGCTGGGCGCCGAAGTCATCAAGATCGACCAGAGCTTTGTGCGTGATATGCAGACTGACCCCGACGACCTGGCCATTGTCCGGGGCGTGATCGGCCTGGCCCATGCTTTCCACCGCGAAGTCATTGCCGAGGGCGTGGAAACCATCGCCCACGGTACTGCACTGTTGCGCCTGGGTTGTGAACATGCGCAGGGCTACGGCATTGCCCGCCCCATGCCCGCCAGCGAACTGCCGCACTGGGCACAGCACTGGAGCCCCGACCGCGCCTGGACGGCGGCGGTGGACGCTACCCCTCGCTGACCAGCAGCCCGGGCAGCTCCTCCATGTGTGTCATCACCCATACCGCCCCCGCGGCGCGCAGGGCTTCGGGCGTGCCGTGCCCCACGGACGACGGGCTGTAGCCCACCACGGTTGCGCCCGCGGCGACCCCAGCGGTTACGCCTGTCACCGTGTCTTCCACCACTAGGCAGCGTGCCGGTGGCACGCCCAGGGCGGCTGCAGCCGCCAGGTACACATCGGGCGCGGGCTTGGTGGCCGGCATTTCGTGGCCGCTGAAAATGCGCCCGGCAAAGTACGGCGCCAGGCCCACCTTTTGCAGCTGCATTTCCACCTTGAACCGGTCGGCCCCCGAGGCACAGGCAATGCGTCCACCCAATGCGGCGTGCACCGCCTGCACGGCGGCCACGGCGCCATCAATGGCCAACAGTTCGGCATCGAGTCGCACATTGCGGCGTGCGTAAAAATCAGCCATCCAGGCATCGGTGAGCGGTTGGCCGGTGTGGGCCTCAATGCGGGCCGCCTCGCTGCGCACGGTTTTGCCAATAAAGAGGCGCATGCACTCTTCACTGGAGAGCGCCCAGCCCGCCTCATTGAGCATGGCGCACAGCACGCCGTTGGTGATGGGCTCGCTGTCGACCAGTACGCCATCGCAGTCGATCAGGATCGCTTCTAATTTCATAGCTATTAGCGATTATACAGCAAGCGCTGGAGGGTGTTTTTAGTCAAATTTGATCGCCATCCACGTAGTACCAGCGGCCGGCCTCGCACACAAAGCGGCTGCGTTCATGCAAGCGCACGGCACGGCCCGCTACACGGTAGCGGGCGATGAACTCGACCTCGGCCTGGTCTGGCCCGGTGCTGCGGTGAGCGCGTACTTCCAGCCCCAGCCAGCGTGCGCCGGGCTCAAAGTCCAGCACCGCTGGGCGCTGGGATGCATGCCAGGTGGCCTGCAAGTAGTCCGCCCGCTCCTGCACAAAGGCGCTGTAGCGCGAACGCATCAGGTGCTCTGCATCGGGCGCAGGGCAGGTGTCAAAGTGGTCGATATAGCGCCCGCAGCAGTCGTCAAAGTCCATCGGCCCTCGCCGGGGCGACAGGCGACCGCAGGGGCAGGCGGCTGATTTTTCAGGTGATGCAGGTGGCATGGCGATCAGCGCAGCGCGCCAAACACTTTCTGGACGATAGCGCTGCCGCTGCCCAGGGGGTTCTGGCGAATTTTCTTTTCTTCCTCACCAATCATCAGGTACAGGCCATCGAGCGTCTTGCCCGTGACGTACTGGGACAAATTGGCGTCTTCCTTGCTGATCAGGCCAAAGTTGGAAGCCTTGCTGGCCACCGCGTTGTACTTCTGGGTCAGGCCCACCTGCTCGGTGGCCTGCGTGACCACGGGCAGAAAGCGCTCACCCAGAGGCAGGCGGGTTTTCTCGGCAAAGAACTGGGTGACCGAGGTGTCCCCGCCGGTGAGAATTTTGCGCGCATCGGTCACCGACATGTCCTGCACGGCGCTCACCAGCAAATCCTTGCCCATGGGCACGGCGGCCTCGGCGGCCCGGTTGATGGTGGTGACCAGCTCGTCGATGCGCTTGCCCTGGCCGAATTTGCGCAACAGCTTGGCGGCATCATCCAGGGCGCCCGGCAGCGGGATGCGCACCAGGGGGTTGCCCAAGAAGCCATCGTTGCGCCCCAGCAGGGCCACGGCAGCATTGGCGCCCTGGCCCAGCGCGGCCTTCAGCCCGCTGCTGGCGTCGGCGCTGGAGAGGTCGCCCAGCGACAGGGCATGCGCCTGGCGCAGGGCGGCCAGGCACAGGATGCTTGCAGTGGCTTGGTGGAAGGTACGGCGCAACATGGAGAAATCCTTTTGATGGGGCTGCAGGGGGGGTTGACCGATTCTTGCAGATGTCGCGTTGGCGCGTGTTGGCGCTCTAAACTGTCCCTGCGGCACCGGTCCGCAAGGAGATGCTTCATGTGGAATCTGAGCGTGCCGTGGTGGGAGTTTGTATTGCGCGGCGTGGTGGTGTACCTGTTTCTGCTGGTGTTTCTGCGACTGACGGGCAAGCGGCAGACGGGGCAGTACGCGCCATTTGACCTGGTGCTGCTGCTGATTCTGTCGAACGCGGTGCAGAACTCCATGAACGCCGGAGACAACTCACTCATCGGCGGGCTGATCTCGGCCAGCACGCTGATCGGTTGCCACGTCGCACTGTCGCACTTCACCTACCGTTTTCGCCGACTGGAGCGCTTGATTGACGGCCGCGCCCGCGTGCTGATTCAGGACGGCATAGCCGACGAGGCACTGATGCGCGACGAGCGAATCTCCCCAAGTGACCTTACAGCGGCGCTGCGTGCCGGTGGCTGCCTGCACGCACACGAGGTCGAGCGCGCCACCATCGAGGTCAACGGCAATATCACCATCGTTCTACGGCACCGTAGCAGCGCTGCCTGACTACATCTACAGAATCGCGCCCGGTTTCTCACCCCGTTCGTAAACGACATGAGCACGCCCCACAATTAGTGGGTCGAGCTTGCCGATCGCGTCAACCGACTTGTTGGTATAGGGTAATTTGTGCAGTACATACCGCATGGCATTCAGGCGCGCGCGCTTCTTGCAATCGCTCTTGATCACAGTCCAGGGCGCATCGGCAGTATCGGTATCAAAAAACATGGATTCCTTAGCGCGCGTGTAATCCTCCCACTTGTCCAGCGAGGCGAGATCCACCGGACTCAGCTTCCACTGTTTTAGCGGGTGCACTTCACGTTCCTTGAAACGGCGACGCTGCTCAGCACGACTGACCGAGAACCAGTATTTGATGACGTAGACCCCGCTGCGCACCAGATGACGTTCAAATTCGGGGGTCTGTCGCATGAACTCGCCATACTCAACATCCGAGCAAAAACCCATGACCCGCTCGACGCCCGCACGGTTGTACCAACTGCGGTCGAACAGCGTGATTTCACCGGCAGTAGGTAAATGCTGAACATAGCGCTGGAAGTACCACTGACCTCGTTCGACGTCGCTGGGCTTCTCCAGCGCCACCACGCGAGCGCCGCGCGGATTGAGATGCTCCATGAAACGCTTGATGGCTCCGCCCTTGCCAGCGGCGTCACGCCCTTCGAACAGAATCACCACTCGCTGACCCGTCTCCTTGACCCAAGCCTGCAATTTGAGTAGCTCTACCTGTAGTTGGTACTTCTGCGCCTCATAGGTCGCACGGCGCATCAGGTGGTGGTAGGGATAGCCGCCATCACGCCAATCCGGCGCGAGTTCATCGTCTGGATGACTTTTCTTGCCAAGGGGCGATGGATTTTGTTCGACGTCAGCCAACAACGCCTGACGCAGCATCTCGCGATCATCTAGGGACGCACCTGCCAGCAAGGTTTGCAAAGCAACTGCACGCTCTTCTGCCGAAAAACCGGGCCGTGCCACGACGTCCTGCAAGGCCGCCAGATGGCGCCCCTGCGCCGACTGAGTGGCCTCATCCTGCACATAGCGAGCAAGCGCTACAGAATCCAGTGATGGGGCCGTGTCACCCTTGTTTGCGTTGCGTGCACGCGCACTGCGTGGCTTAGCACTGGCAACAGCCCGGCGAGTTGACTCTACTGGCGCGCCAGAACCGTTGGAGGAGGCTGCAATCGGGGCGGTCTTGTGTGTTGTCATAAGAGCATTCTGTCACTCGGCCCCACGATGTTCCAGCCCTTTGTATTGACTAAGCCAGCGCGCGCTGGATGATGATTTTTTGCACGTCGCTCGTGCCTTCATAGATCTGGCACACGCGCACGTCGCGGTAGATGCGCTCGACCGGGAAATCCTGAACCACGCCGTAGCCGCCCAGCGTCTGGATGGCAGCGCTGCACACGCGCTCGGCCATTTCGCTGGCAAACAGCTTGGCCATGGCGGCTTCTTTCAGGCACGGGCGACCCGCATCGCGCAGCGCGGCGGCATGCCAAATGAGCTGGCGTGCGGCCTCGATCTGGGTGGCGCAGTCGGCCAGGCGAAAACCCACCGCCTGGTGGTTGAAGATGGCGGTGCCAAAGCTCTCACGCTCCTTGGAATACGCCAGCGCTGCATCAAACGCACTGCGCGCCATGCCCACGCTTTGCGCGGCGATGCCGATGCGCCCGCC
>JAUYGP010000440.1 GCA_030690515.1 Giesbergeria sp. | reverse complement strand
AGCTTCTTGTCCACTGCGTGGCATGCCATGCAGTTCTTGGACTTGGCCAGCGCCTCATCGGCCAGGGCAGGAGCGGCAACAGCCAGCGTCATAGCGAGGGTAATTAGGGTGCGCTTCATCGTGGTCTTTCCTCTAGGTTGGGTTACATTGATGCAACGCGATTGTAATGAATCAGGTTGACGGCAACCATACCATTACGGCTTCTTTTGAGGATCATCATGTACATGCTTGGCTTGGGAATCATTCTGGCCCTTCTCAAATACCTTGAAATCGGCCCTGTTGCGGCTTGGTCTTGGTGGTGGGTGCTGACGCCGTTTGGTTTGACTGTTTTGTGGTGGGCCTGGGCTGACGGTACCGGCTACACCAAGCGCAAGGCCATGGAAAAAATGGACCAGCGCAAGCAGGACCGTATCGACAAGCACAAAGACGCGCTGGGTATGCGCCCGCGCAAGCCGCGCTAAGACCCGGCGCCTGTAACGCAGGCGCGTCTTTTTGATTCTGCGAGCCGACCCGGCTCGCGTTCTGCATGACCCTGCTGCGGTTGTGCCAGTCTGTGTCGTGTGGCATGTGCACCAACCCCCTGCGACATAATAAAAACCCAGCCTTTCATTTACCAGCCCCACGGACGATTCGACACCATGCCAGCATACCGTTCCAAAACTTCTACCGCCGGACGCAACATGGCCGGTGCGCGTGCACTGTGGCGCGCCACCGGCATGAAAGATGATGATTTTCAGAAACCCATCATCGCAGTCGTTAATTCCTTCACCCAGTTCGTGCCCGGCCATGTGCACCTGAAAGACATGGGCCAGTTGGTGGCGCGCGAGATCGAAGCAGCAGGCGGTGTGGCCAAGGAGTTCAACACCATTGCCGTGGACGACGGCATTGCGATGGGCCACGACGGCATGCTGTACTCCCTGCCCAGCCGCGACATCATTGCCGACTCGGTTGAGTACATGGTCAACGCCCATTGCGCCGACGCCATGGTGTGCATCTCCAACTGCGACAAGATTACCCCCGGCATGCTCATGGCGGCCATGCGCGTCAATATCCCCGTAGTGTTTGTGTCGGGCGGCCCCATGGAGGCGGGAAAGGTGCAGCTGGCTACGTCGGGCACCCACTCCTTGACGTTTAAAAAACTCGACCTGATCGACGCCATGGTGATGGCGGCTGACGACACGGCGTCCGATGCCGATGTGGCCGAGGTGGAGCGCTCTGCGTGCCCCACCTGCGGTTCGTGCTCGGGCATGTTCACCGCCAACTCCATGAACTGCCTGACGGAAGCCTTGGGCCTCTCGCTGCCCGGCAACGGCACCACGCTGGCAACGCACTCGGACCGTGAGCAGCTGTTCAAGCGTGCTGGCCGCGTGGTGGTGGACCTGTGCAAGCGCTACTACGAACAAGACGACAGCAGCATTTTGCCGCGCTCCATGGGTTTCAAAGCGTTTGAGAATGCCATGACGCTGGACATTGCCATGGGCGGCTCGACCAACACCATCCTGCACATTTTGGCGATTGCGCAAGAGGCCGAAATTGACTTCACCATGGCCGACATTGACCGCCTCTCGCGTGTCGTGCCGCAGTTGTGCAAGGTGGCGCCCAATACCGACAAGTACCACATCGAAGACGTGCACCGCGCCGGCGGCATCATGGCCATTCTGGGCGAGCTTGATCGCGCAGGCAAGCTGCACACCGACACCCCCACCGTGTACGGCAAGACCCTGAAGGATGCGCTCGACGAGTGGGATATTGCCCGCAACCCGTCGGATGCCGTCAAAACCTTCTATATGGCTGGCCCGGGCGGCATCCCCACGCAGACAGCGTTCAGCCAGAGCACCCGCTGGCCCAGCCTGGATCTGGACCGTGCCCACGGTTGCATTCGTTCCGGCGAGCATGCTTTTTCGCAAGAAGGCGGCTTGGCCGTGTTGGTGGGCAATATTGCACTCAAGGGTTGCGTGGTCAAAACTGCGGGTGTGGACGACGCACTGATGGTGTTTGAAGGCCCGGCCCACGTGACCGAATCGCAAGACGAAGCGGTGGCCAATATTCTGGACGACAAGGTCAAGGCGGGCGACATCGTGATCGTGCGCTACGAGGGCCCCAAAGGCGGCCCCGGCATGCAGGAAATGCTCTACCCCACCAGTTACATCAAGTCCAAAGGCTTGGGCAAAGCCTGTGCGCTGCTGACCGATGGGCGTTTCTCCGGCGGTACCTCGGGCCTGTCCATCGGCCACGCCTCGCCTGAGGCCGCCGCCGGTGGTGCCATCGGCCTGGTGCGCAATGGCGACCGTATTCGCATCGACATCCCGAACCGCAGCATCAACGTGCTGGTGTCCGACGAAGAACTGGCCCAGCGCCGCGCCGAACAGGACGCCAAGGGCTGGAAGCCTGCTCAGCCACGCCCGCGCAAAGTCTCAAGCGCGCTCAAGGCCTATGCGATGTTGGTGATGTCTGCGGACAAGGGCGCTGTACGCGATTTGTCGTTATTGCCTGATTGATGGGTCGTCGCACTAGGGGCCAAAAA
>JAUYGP010000648.1 GCA_030690515.1 Giesbergeria sp. | reverse complement strand
CGGGGGCTGGCCGTTGGCGCGTGCGCCAGCCAGCGCCCCCGCCACGCCGATGACGGGGCGGCGTTGGCCCAGGCGGGCCTGCAGGCTCTGGCGTACCAGCTGGATGGGTGGCTGGCTCCAGCGGGCAGCCTGGTAGGGGCGCAGTTGCTGGGCATCCGCGTAGGCCAGGCGGTAGTGCACGGCGGTGCTGCCTTCGGGCAACCCGGCGCTGTCCACCGTGGCCAGCGCCAGGGGCGGCAGCGCGGCCTGCGGCTGCGCAGGGGCAGGGTCTTGCAACCCCGGGCCAAAGTCGTACAGCACCGGGCGTTCAGGCGCAGCAGGCAGGGCCGAACAACCCACCAGAACAATTATGGAAAAAACGGCTGTAGCGCCCGTCCACAAAGCGTTATTAGCTATTACTTTAGGAGTATTCATGTTCATTGTCCTGCAGGCTGGGCCAGGGGCGGGGTAAAGCCGGTCTCGCCCGGCCCAGGCTGACCCCGGCCGGGACCGTACAAAAAGCCCTGCGGGTTGTCACTCACTCCGGCAGCGGCGCGCCCGACCATGCGCGCCGCGCGCGCGGTTTCGTCAGCGGCGCGCTCCATGCGGGGTAATGTGGTGGTGCCAAAGCGATCGACAGCCTGCGCCAGCGATTGGGCACTGCGGCTGGCCTGGTCCATGGCGCCGTCAGGCGCGTTCAGGCGCTTGGCCGTCTGGTCCATTTCCAGGGCCATGGTGGAGACCTGGTTGCCCGCCTTCTGGAGCGATTGCAGCGCAAGGCTGGCGTCATGGGCCAGCGGGGGCAACGCGGCCAGGGCGGGATCAAGGCGCAGGGTCACGGTGCGGTCCAGCCGCTGGCTCAGGGTGTTGACGCTGCCTGCAGCCTGGCCGATGTTGGCCAGGGCCTCGCGCAGCAAGCGCTGGTTGTCCTCGGCCAGCAGCTGGTTGATGCGCGTGGTGGCCTCCTGCACCTGGTTCAGGATGGCTGGGCCCTGCTCCGACAACTGGCTGAAAGGCGAGTTGCGCAAGGGCAGGCGGGGCAGGCCGCTCGGCCCCGGTGGCAGGGGTGGATAGCTTTCACCGGAATCGTCGAGCAGCACATACGCCAGGCCGGTCACGCCCTGGTAGCCGAGCACGGCAAAGGTGGTGGGGGTGATGGGCGCATCGACGCTCACGGCAATGCGGATCAGTACATTGCCATTGGTCTGGCTGTCGAAACCGATGTGCGTGACCTTGCCCACCGACACGCCCTTGTAGCGCACGGTGGCCTGGGGTTGCAGGCCGCTGACGCCATCGCGGCTGGAGAGTTCATAGGTCTGGTAGCTGCCGCTGTCGCGGGTGAGCCAGACGGCCAGGCCAATGACCAGGGCGGTGACGACCAACACAAAAATGCCTGCGGCGAATGCATGTGACTTGTTTTCCATCAGCGCTCCTTGACGGCGTTGGGAGGGGCCATGGCGCGGCGTCCGCGCTCGCCCTGGAAGAATTGCTGCACAAAGGGGTGATCGAAGTTCACCACCTCTTGCGGGGATGCAGAAACAATGACTTTCTTGTCGGCCAGCACGGCCACGCGCGTGGCCAGGGCAAACAACGTGTCCAGATCGTGCGTGACCATCACCATGGTCACACCCAGCGCGGCGTGCAATTCGCGCACCAGCGCACAGAATTCGTCGGCGCCATGGGGGTCGAGACCGGCGGTGGGCTCATCGAGCAGCAGCAGCGGCGGATCCATGATGAGCGCGCGCGCCAGCGCCACGCGCTTGATCATCCCACCTGAAAGATCGGCCGGCATGCGCATGGCGTGCTCGGGCTTGAGGCCGACCATCTGCAGCTTGACCATGGCGGCATCGCGCACCAGATCGGCGGGCAGCGAGCCCAGCTCCTTGAGGGCAAAGGCGATGTTGTCCAGCACGTTGAACGCAGAATACAGCGCGCCATGCTGGAACAGCATGCCCACGCGGCTGGCCGCACCCTCGCCGCCCATTTCATTGGCCGGGCGGCCCAGCACCGTGACGCTGCCACGCGCCGGGTGCAACAAGCCCAGCATCTGGCGCAGCAGCACCGTCTTGCCGGTGCCAGAGCCCCCCACCAGCGCCAGCATCTCGCCGCGGTGCACCGTGAGATCAAGGTCCTGGTGCACGGCAAAGGCTTCGCTGCCCTTGCCAAAGACGGACCACAGCCCTTCGATGCGGACCACGGCTTCGGCACCAGGGGAAGACTGCGGCAGCACGCTCATGTCTCAGAAGCCCACGTTCTTGAAGGCCACGGCAAACAACGCATCCACGATGATGACCATGGTGATCGAGGTGACCACCGAGGCCGTTGTGCCTTCGCCCAGGCTCTGGGTGTCAGGCTTAACGCGCAGCCCCCAGTGGCAGCCGATGAGGGCAATCAGTGTGCCAAACACAACCGATTTGGACAACGCCAGCGTGAGGTTGCCGGACCCAACGGCCAGCGGCAACGCATGAATGAAATAGGCGGGCGAGATGCCCATGGCCACATCGGCGGCCAGCATACCGCCCGCCAACGCCGACAGAGTGGTCCACACACTGATGAGCGGCATGGCCAGCGCCAGCGCCAGTGCACGCGGCAGCACCAGCCGGAAACCCTGGGGGATGCCCATGACGCGCATGGCGTCAAGCTCTTCGGTCACGCGCATCACCCCAATCTGCGCAGTGATGGCCGAACCCGAACGCCCCGCTACCAGAATGGCGGCCAGCATGGGCCCCAGCTCACGGATCAGCGAGATGCCCAGAATATTGACGATGAATGCCTCGGCACCGTACTGGCGCAACTGCAGGGACATGAGATAGGCGAGTACCACGCCAATCAGAAAACCCACCAGCGCGGTGATAGGCAGCGCCGTGGCGCCCATGCGAAAAAGATGGCCCGAGATATCGCGCCAGGGTGCGCGGTGCGGTGCCCGCAACAGGCGCAGGCTGTCGAGCAGCATCTGCCCGACAAGCAGCAACAGGTGGCGGGCATGGTCCACGCCATGGAGCACCAGCACGCCCAGGCGGTCCACCTGGTCGAGCAGGCGCCAAGGTTCGATCGGGGGCGGCGTCGTGCTGTAGCGCGCCACCCGCTCCAGCATGGCACGTTGCCCTTCGTCCAGCGCCAGGCGCTGAGGCCACGCGCGGCCCCAGTGGTTCCAGAGCAGTTGCGCGCCCACATGGTCCAGCCACTGCAAGCCACGCAAATTCCACCCCAGTGACGCCTGCGCAGGCAGGTCGTCTAGCTGGGCTTGCAGCACCCGCCATTGCGCGCGCGCGCCCAGATCGGCCGCACCCCAGCGCCCGCGCGGGAACGCGCACGGCCCTTCGGGTGTGTCGGTGCGGACGATGTGCGGAATGCTGTCGGACATGGAGCAGGGGTTGCGGTACAAGGGCCAGCCACGGCCGCCCTGTGGCGATCGACGGCACAAGCCTGTGTGCGCTGGAGTATCATTAAAAACACCTTCTAGCGCAATACTGGTTTGCGTTAATTGCTCCTGTTTTAATAGCTTAATTGCCCCAGTGTTGCGTCGATGCCGCACTCACATGGCACCATAGGCACGGCAACGCCCCATTCCAGAGACACCATGAGCGACACGACCTTCGACTACATCATCATCGGCGGCGGCACGGCGGGTGCCCTGCTGTGCAACCGCTTGAGCGCTGACAGCAACCGGCGCGTGCTGCTTATCGAAGCGGGCCGCAAGGACGATTACCACTGGATCCACATCCCCGTGGGCTACCTGTATTGCATCGGCAATCCGCGCACCGACTGGCTCTACCAGACCGAGCCCGATACAGGGCTCAATGGCCGCAGCCTGCGCTACCCCCGCGGCAAGACGCTGGGCGGCTGCAGCAGCATCAACGGCATGATCTATATGCGGGGTCAGGCGCGCGACTACGACCAGTGGGCCCACCTCACGGGCGACGACAGCTGGCGCTGGGAACAGGTGCTGCCCGCCTTCCGCCACCACGAAGACCACTGGCGCCTGGACAAGTCCAACGAGGCCTCACCTGCGTTTGCTAGCCTGCATGGCAACAAGTCGCACGGCAGCACGGGTGAATGGCGCGTCGAACGCCAACGCCTGCGCTGGGATGTGCTGGACGCCTTCGCCCAGGCGGCACAACAGGCAGGTATACCGGCCACCGACGATTTCAATGGCGGCAACAACGAAGGCGTGGGTTACTTCGAAGTCAACCAGAAAAAGGGCTGGCGCTGGAACACGGCCAAGGCTTTCCTGCGCCCCACCTGCTATGGCCGCGCCAACTTCGAGATGTGGACCAGCGCCCAGGCCACGCGCCTGATCGTGGAACCCCAAAGCGATGGCAGCCGCCGCTGCACGGGCGTGCAGATCTGGACGGGCAAAGAGATGGTGACTGCGCACGCGGCCTGCGAGGTGGTGCTGAGCGCGGGTGCCATCAACTCCCCGCAGTTGCTGCAGCTCTCGGGCATCGGCCCGGCCGCACTGCTGCGTGAGCACGGCGTGGACGTGGTGCACGACCTGCCCGGCGTGGGTGCCAACCTGCAGGACCATCTGCAGATCCGCTCGGTCTACAAGGTGCAAAGCGTCAAGACGCTGAACACCCTGGCGAGCACGCTCACCGGCAAGGCCCTGATCGGCCTGGAATACGCTCTCAAGCGCAGCGGCCCCATGAGCATGGCGCCCTCGCAGCTCGGCGCCTTCACGCGCAGCAGTGCCAACCAGCCACACCCGAACATCGAATACCACGTCCAGCCGCTGTCGCTGGATGCGTTCGGCGAACCCCTGCACAGCTTTCCGGCCTTCACAGCCAGCGTGTGCAACCTGAATCCGACCAGCCGGGGCACGGTGCAGATCAAAAGCGGCCGCTTCGGGGACGCCCCAGCCATCGCGCCCAACTATCTGAGCACTCCCGAAGACCGCCAGGTGGCGGCCGACAGCCTGCGCGTGACGCGCCACATCGTGGCGCAACCTGCGCTGGCCCGCTACCAGCCCGAAGAATTCAAGCCCGGCGTGCAGTTCCAGACCGACGAGGAGCTCACCCGCCTGGCGGGCGACATCGCCACCACCATCTTTCACCCTGTCGGAACCACGAAGATGGGCCAGGACAGTGATCCGATGGCCGTACTGGACTCGCGCATGCGCGTGCGCGGCATACGGGGCCTGCGCGTGGTGGACGCCGGTGCCATGCCCACCATCACCAGCGGCAACACCAATTCGCCCACCCTGATGATGGCCGAGAAGGCCGCCGCATGGATCGAGGCGGAACACGCTTAACACCTTGTAACGATTCCTGTCCGCAGGGCGGGAAATCCCCAATGCCCTTGCCGTGCTTGCGCCGTTACAGTTCATGCACTCGAAAGCGCACCCCGGTGCGTCGAACGGGGGGCCGGGGAGACAACCTACAGCCACAACCATTTCCAAAGCGCCCGATGAGGCGCAGTTTTTTACAAGCGCTGGCATGTCCAGCGTTTTTTTTCGCCCGCCCAGCCCCTGCACGCCGGATGCGACAATCCCGGCATGGAATGGATACTGGTTTCGCTGGCCTCCCTGTTTGCCGGCTTTGTGGATGCCATCGTGGGCGGCGGCGGCCTGATTCTGCTTCCCGCCTTGTTCGCCACCTTCCCGAACGCACCTCCCGCCACGCTGTTGGGAACGAACAAAAGCGCTTCGATCTGGGGCACGGGGGTGGCGACCTGGCAATACAGCCGCCGTGTCCAGATCCGCTGGCAGGCGATGCTGCCGGCCGCGCTGGCCGGGTTCATCGGCGCGTTTGCTGGCGCCTGGGCCGTCACCGTGCTCTCCCCCGATTTTCTGCGCAAACTCTTGCCCCTGGTGCTGCTGGTCGTACTGGTCTACACCCTGGCAAAAAAAGATCTGGGCCGCCACCACACCCCCCGTTTCGCGGCAAACGCCGAGTGGATGACGGCCAGCCTGATCGGCCTGTTTGTGGGTTTTTACGACGGATTTTTCGGCCCTGGCACCGGTAGTTTCTTCGTATTTCTGTTCGTGCGCCTGCTGGGCTACGACTTTCTGAACGCTTCGGCATCGGCGAAGCTGCTCAATGTATCGACGAACATTGCAGCGCTGATTCTCTTCACCTACAAAGGTCACGTCTGGTGGCATTTCGCCCTGCCACTGGCGGTAGCCAATGTGGTGGGCAGCCTGCTGGGCACCCACATGGCGCTCAAACATGGAACCGGTTTCGTGCGCTGGATTTTCATTTTTGTGGTCAGCACCCTGATCCTCAAAACTGGCTACGACGCCTTCTTGCGCTAACGCCATAGGGGTTGTCCTCAATAGGCGGCGCGGCAAAGCCAGATCCTATAATTGCGTCAGTTCAATGACATGGCGGCGCAACCATCCTTGTGCCGCCATGTGGTTTTTCCGGTTCCGGCCTTGCTATCCGCAGGTCGGATTTTTTGTACCTGAACCACCCCCGACAGGACACACGATGAAGTTGCTCAAGCTCGTTGCCTCCGCTGTGGCGCTCTGCGCCGTCTTTTCTGTGCAAGCGCGCACATTCGACGAAATCAAGAAAGACGGCAAGATCCTCATTGCCACCGAAGGGCAATTCGCCCCCTTCAACTTCTTCAACGGCACCACGTTAACCGGTTTCGAGGTCGATCTGGCCGAACTCGTGGCCAAAAAGATGGGTGTGACCATCCAGTGGAAGACCTTGGGCTTTGACGCCCTGCTCACCGGCCTGCGCCAGGACCGCTGGGATCTGGTGATTGCCTCGCACGGCATCACCGACGAACGAGCCAAAGCGGTCACGTTCACCGAACCGCACTACTGCTCGGGCGGCATGATCATCGCCATGGACCCTGCCATCCGCACCGCCAAGGACCTGGCAGGCAAGGTGGTGGCGGTGCAGACCGGCACCAGCTATCTCGAAAATGTGCAGAAGGTTTCTGCGATTAAAGAGATGAAGAACTTCCCAACCGACGTGGATGCGCGCAGCGCACTCAACTCCAAGCGCGTCGATGCCTGGGTCACCGACCGCTTCGTGGCCAAGGCCGTGGTGGACAAGAACCCAACAGCCGGTTTCAAACTGGGCGACATGCTGTTCATTGAACGCATCGCCGCCGCGGTGGCCAAGGGCAACCAGTCGCTGGCGCAAGGTTGGTCCAAGGCCTTGGCCGAGACCATGGCAGACGGCAGCTACACCCAGCTTTCCAAAAAATACTTCAACGAAGACGTGCGCTGCAACTGAGCACGGGCAGTCGCCCTTCCTGACGGTTTCTCATGCTTATTGCCCTTTGGCCGCACCGCTGGAGCCGCCAGCAGCGCAGCAATGCCACGCTGGTCAGCGCTCTGGTGCTGACGGTATTCGCTCTGGCCCTGCTGGGCCAGGTTCTCTCGTTCCTACCCGAGCCCATTGGCCCGAACGCACAGGCGTTTTCTGCGGGTGCCCGCACCACACTGTGGCTGACGCTCGTCAGCGGTAGTGTCGGGCTGGCGCTGGGCACGGGAGCCGCGCTGGCGCGCACCGCGCGCTGGGCTGCTCTGCGCTGGGTGGCCAGCTTCTACATCTGGACCATCCGCGGCACACCGCTGCTGGTGCAAATCCTGTTTGTGTACTTTGCCCTGCCGGTGCTGGTGCCCGGCCTGAACTTGCCTGATTTTGCCGCCGCCGTGGTGGCATTGGCCCTGAACGTCGGGGCCTACAACGCCGAAGCCATCCGGGCCGGCCTGCTGGCGGTACCCCGGGGCCAAACCGAGGCCGCGCGCGCCCTGGGCCTGGGCCGTACGCATGTGTTCTTTGACGTTGTTTTCCCCCAGGCCTTCAAGATTTCGCTACCGCCTCTGGTGAGCAATTTCGTGGCCTTGCTCAAGGACTCGTCGCTGGCTTATGCCATTGGCGTGGTGGAGTTGACCAACGTGGGCAACCGCATCCAGTCGGCCACCTTCCAGCCCATTGCGACCCTCACCACGGTTGCGGTCACCTATCTGCTGCTGACCACGCTGGTGACACAGATCTCCAACGCCATCGAGTACCGTTTCGACGTGGAAGGGCGTAACCAATGAACGCGGCAAGCCCTTACATCGTGACGGACCGGGTCTGCAAATCATTCGGTGCACACCAGGTACTGCGCGATGTTTCCACGCATTTCAACACGGGCGAAGTCACGGTCATCATCGGCGCCTCGGGCTCTGGCAAGAGCACCCTGCTGCGCGCCATCAACCGGCTCGAACCCCACGACAGCGGCTCCATCACCATCGACGGCGTGCCCGTTACCGACGACCAGAATACCCTGCAA
>JAUYGP010000639.1 GCA_030690515.1 Giesbergeria sp. | reverse complement strand
GTCATCGGCCGCAGTAACATCGTGGGCAAGCCCATGGCGTTGATGCTGCTGGGCAAAAATGCCACGGTCACCATCTGCCACAGCGCCACCAAGGACCTCAAGGCCCAGACGCTGCAGGCCGACGTCATCGTCGCCGCCGTGGGCAAGCGCAACGTGCTCACCGCCGATATGGTCAAGCCCGGTGCCGTGGTGCTGGACGTGGGCATGAACCGCAACGACGAAGGCAAGCTCTGCGGTGATGTGGACTTTGACGGCGTCAAGGCGGTGGCCAGCCACATCACCCCGGTGCCCGGCGGTGTCGGCCCCATGACCATCACGATGCTGCTGGTCAACACCCTCGAAGCCGCTGAACGCTCGGCTGCACGCTGACACCGCGCACCCGCCTTGAACCCGCGCCCCGCGCCGCCATCTAAGCCCGCATGAGCAATCCCCTTCTCGACTTCTCCGACCTGCCCGCCTTCGACCGTATCGCGCCTGCCGATGTAGCGCCCGCCATCGACACCCTGCTGGGTCGCGCTGATACGGCGCTGGAAACTGTTACCGCCGCCGACTTCCCTGCACGCTGGGACACCATCGCCCAGGTGCTGGACGTTGCGACCGAGGAACTGGGCCGCGCCTGGGGTGCCGTCAGCCACCTCAACAGTGTGGCCGACACGCCCGAGTTGCGTGCGGCCTACAACGAGGCGTTGCCGCGCGTGACCGAGTTCTGGACACGCCTGGGCGCCGACGAGCGCCTGTATGCCAAGTACAAAGCCGTCGACCCGGCACCGCTCAATGACGAACAGCGCCAGGCCCTGAAGAACGCCGTACGCAATTTCGTGCTCTCGGGCGCCGAACTCACCGGGGCCGCCAAAGAGCGTTTTGCCCAGATCCAGGAACGCCAGGCCGAGCTGCAGCAAAAGTTCAGCGAGAACACGCTCGACGCCACCGACGCCTTTGCCTACTACGCAACCGCCGAAGAGCTCGACGGCGTTCCGCAAGATGTGCAGCAAGCCGCACGGCAGGCTGCCGAGGCCGAAGGCAAAGAGGGTTACAAGCTCACGCTGAAAATGCCGTGTTATCTGCCCGTGATGCAGTTTGCCCGCAGCAGCGCCCTGCGCGAGCGGCTCTACCGCGCCTACACCACGCGCGCCTCTGACCAGGCCGAAGGCGATGCCACGCGCTTTGACAACAGCGCTTTCATCCAAGAAATTCTGGCTTTGCGCCAGGAAGAAGCACGCCTGTTGGGCTACACCAATTTTGGCGAAGTATCCGTAGTACCCAAGATGGCGCAGTCGCCCACCGAAGTGGTGGCCTTTTTGCGCGACCTGGCCCGCCGTGCGCGCCCACACGCCGAGAAAGACGTGGCCGATCTGCGCGCCTTCGCTTCCGAACAGCTAGGCTTGAACGACCCGCAGGCCTGGGACTGGCCCTATGTGGCCGAGAAGCTCAAGGAAGCCCGCTACGCCTTCAGCGAGCAGGAACTGCGCCAGTATTTTCCGGCCCCCACCGTACTCGCAGGCCTTTTCAAGATCATCGAGACACTGTTTGAAGTCGCCATCCGGCCCGACCAGGCTCCAGCCTGGCACCCTGCGGTGGAGTTCTACCGTATCGAACGGGGCGGCACACTGGTCGGCCAGTTCTACCTGGACATGCCCGCGCGCACTGGCAAGCGTGGCGGCGCCTGGATGGACGACGTGCGTACCCGCTGGTTGCGCCCCGACACGGGCATCTTGCAAACACCGGTGGCCCACCTGGTGTGCAACTTTGCCAGCGGCGTGGACGGCAAGCCAGCCCTGCTGACGCACGACGACGTTATCACCCTCTTCCACGAGTTCGGCCACGGCCTGCACCACATGCTCACGCAGGTGAACGAGCGCGACGTCTCAGGCATCGGCGGCGTCGAGTGGGACGCCGTGGAATTGCCCAGCCAGTTCATGGAAAACTTTTGCTGGGAATGGGACGTCCTGCAGCACATGACCTCCCACGTGGAGACGGGTGCGCCCCTGCCCCGGCCGCTGTTCGACAAGATCATTGCTGCCAAGAATTTCCAGAGTGGCATGCAGACCTTGCGCCAGATCGAGTTCTCCCTGTTCGACATGCTGCTGCACACCGAGCACGACCCAGCGCAGGATTTCATGCCCCTGCTGGACCTGGTGCGCGCCGAAGTCGCTGTACTGCAGCCACCGGCCTTCAGCCGCACCGCGCACACTTTCAGTCATATCTTTGCCGGCGGCTATGCTGCCGGCTACTACAGCTACAAATGGGCCGAGGTACTCAGCGCAGACGCCTACGCCGCCTTTGAAGAAACCGCTGCCCCTGATGGCACGCCCAATGCCGAAACCGGGCGCCGTTACCGCCAGTCCATCTTGGAGGCGGGCGGCAGCCGCCCCGCCATGGAATCCTTCAAGGCCTTCCGGGGCCGCGAACCCAGCCTGGATGCGCTCTTGCGCCACCAGGGAATGGCCTGAAAATACGGCAATTGCCCCCTCTTTTGGAGACTGCCCGATGAACCTGATGCGCCCATCCCACACCCTGCTCGCCTTGCTGTGCGCCGCCAGTGCATGCAATGTGGCCCTCGCACAGTCCGTCCACCGCATCGTCGGCCCGGATGGCAAGGTGACCTTCTCTGACCGTGCCCCGAGCAAAGGTGCTGCTGCGGCGGATAGCGTGGTGACACCAGGCCCCACGCCGTTGGGCGCTGCTGCGGCCAGTACCGCATCGCTGCCCTACGAACTGCGCCAGGTGGCTTCAAAGTTTCCGGTAACGCTCTATAGCGGTCCCGACTGCACGCCCTGCGTCAATGCACGCAACTTGCTAACGCTGCGCGGCGTACCGTTTACCGAGCGCACGGTCGAAACCGAAGACGATGCCGCCGCACTGCAACGGCTGAGCGGTAGTTCCAACCTCCCCTTTGGCACCATCGGCGGGCAGCAGTTGCGCGGTTTTTCGGACACGGAATGGACGCAGTACCTCGACTTGGCCGGGTACCCCAAGGAATCGAAACTGCCTCCCAGCTACCGGCGCCCCGCCGCGACACCGCTGGTCGCTGTCAAGCGTGCTGAGCCAGCTTCAGCCCCTGCGGAAGCC
>JAUYGP010000632.1 GCA_030690515.1 Giesbergeria sp. | reverse complement strand
TGCAAAGTTGATGCAATAGGGATCGGCGCCGACCGTCTGCACCACGCGCGGGTCCATCACACGGAACCACAACGGAGGCAGGTAGGCGATCAGGAACATGCCGAAATACCCCGACGGCAGGCGCGGCAGGTCGGGAAAATCGCGCAGGCTCTGGTAGCTACGTCCCGGGTGTGCGTGGTGGTCCGCGTGGCGCTGCAGGTGGAACAGCACCAGGTTGGAAACGATGTGGTTGCTGTTCCACGAGTGGTGCGGTGCGCAGCGCTCGTAGCGCCCATCGGGCAGGCGGCGGCGCTGCAACCCATAGTGTTCGATGTAGTTGGCCGATGTCAGCTGGAATGCGCCCCAGAACGCAACGGGCAGCAAGGCTGCGAGCATGGGCCAGCCGTACAGTGCCGTCAGGCCGCCGTAGAGCAGCGCCGTCACCGCGCCCGCCTGCAGAATCTCGTTGCCTTGGTGCCAGGCGCGGCGCCCGCTGCGCAGCAGCCGCTGGGCTTCCAGCCGCCAGGCGCGCAGGAAGGCCCCCGGCATTTCGCGCAGGACGAAGCGGTAGATGCTCTCGCCCATGCGGGCCGATGCCGGGTCTTCCGGGGTCGAGACATGGCGGTGGTGGCCGCGGTTGTGTTCGATGGAAAAGTGGCCATAGCCACCCAGAGCCGTGTTGAACAGCGCGACCTTGCGCGCCAGGGTGGTGCCCTTGTGGCCCAGTTCGTGGCTCAGGTTCAACCCAAAGCCCAGCACCGCTCCGGTGGACAGCACTGTCGCAACCCACGCCGGCCAAGGCAGGGGGTGGGATGCCAGAAAAATCAGGTTGAACAGCACGGAAACCCACAGCACCGGCACCGTTGCGTACAGGATTGCGCGGTAGTAGCCGTCGGTTTCCAGCGCAGGCACCTGCGATTCCGGCGGGTTGGTCCGGTCTTCGCCCAGCAGCCCGTCGGCCAGTGGCAACGCCACATAAAAAAACACCAAAGGCACCGCAAACCACCACAGGCTGGCGGCGCCCAGGGTGTGGGCGAGCGGGCCGATGGTTGCCAGGCCGGGGGCTACTACCGAGAGCAGCCAGCCCCAGCGTTTGCGATCTCGAAAGACCGGACTGGGCACAGCAGACGCAAAAGCGGGAAGATGCATGGTGGGCGCCCGAAGGAGGTGATGGGCTTGATTTTGGACAAGTCCCGCCGATCTGCCCACCGCAGGACACGCCACGAAATCGTCAAATGATGACAAATGCACCAAAATCATCGGTATCCAAGGCACCGTGCGAGGCCCTCCGCAGTGACATGGGCTCCTGGTGGGCGCCCAGCGTGCACCCGGTCTATGCACGGCTACTGTGCGCTGAACTGCTGCGGCGCGGCTTCTCCCGCGAAACGGTGCTGGGCGGGACCGGGTTGGCCTGGGATGCGCTGCACACCGGCGCCGCCTTTTTGAGCACTGCGCAGCTGCAGAGGCTGGTGCACCATGCTTTTGCACTCACCGAAGAGCCCGCGCTGGGTCTGGCGGTGGGACTGTCGACCGACCTGTCTACCCATGGTCCTTTGGGCGTGGCGGCGATGGCCAGCGAGCGGGTGGAAGATGTAGTGCGGTTGCTTCCGCGCTACAGCCGGTTGCGCTTGCGCCTGGGCGCGTTTGAGTTGGTCCCCCTCAGGGATGGCGGGTTGGCGCTGCGCTTTGTTGAAGCATTGCCAGGCGGCAGTGGCGACCCGCGACTGCGTGCCTACGTGCTCGGTCATCTCACAGGAGCGCTGTTGCGCTTGCTGCAGGCGGTCAGTGGGTGGGGTGCAAGCGCGCCAGGGCTGGCCTTGCACTGGCCACTACCTGTGGGTGCCATGCCTGCGCATTGGGCGGGTGTGCTGCCGCAGGTGTGGTTCCATGGGCCGGGCTGGCAATTGGATCTGCCTGCTCACTTTCTGAATCAGGCGACCCTGGCGCCTGATGCCGAGGCCCGCCGTAGCGCATTGCGCGAATGTGACCGTCGGCTTGAAAGCCCCGCTGCTGGGAGCCAGGCGCAGCAGGTGCGCGAGCGATTGCTGGCCTGCGAAGGCCGCCTGCCTGGGCTTTCGGCCATGGCGGAGGCACACCATGTCTCCCCGCGCACGCTGATACGGCGCTTGCGTGACGAGGGCATGACCTACCAGATACTGCTCGACCAAACCCGCGCCGACCTGGCCTGCTGGTGGTTGAGCCAGACGGACGGTCCGGTGCACGCCATCGCCGAACGCCTGGGATTTGCCGATGCCAGCAACTTCAGCCGTACCTTTCGCCGTTGGTGCGGCACTACGCCCAGCACTTACCGTCAGCGGGCCGAATGCAGTGGCGCGGTAGTCAAGGATGACGCCTGTGCCCACCAAGAGGGCGCCCGCTTGGATAGACTCTGAAACACCATGCATTTCAACGAAACTCCCTCTTCACCCACCTTCACGACGGGCTGTCGTTGCTGTGCAGGCCGAACGGCGGTGTGGAGTGCCCGGCGCGGGTTTCTACTCGCCGCTGCTGCGGGTGCCATCTCGCCTGCGCTGGCGCAGGTGGATGTGGGCTCGTCGTCCAGCCTGCGCAAGCTCGTGCCTGCCGAAACCTTGGAGAGCTCTGCCGCGCAGCAGTACCAGCAGCTGCTGGGGCAGGCGCGCGCGCAGCGCGCACTGGCGCCTGCGGGGCACCCGCAACTCCAGCAGCTGCACGCCATTGCACGACGGTTGATTCCGTTCACCGCAACGTGGAATGAGCGAGCGCGCCAGTGGCGCTGGGAGGTCAACCTCATCGGCAGCAAGCAGATCAACGCTTTTTGCATGCCGGGCGGCAAGATCGCGTTCTACACCGGCATCCTCGACCAGCTCCAGCTGACCGAGAACGAAACCGCCATGATCATGGGCCACGAAATGGCCCATGCCCTGCGCGAACATGCGCGCGAGCGTCTTGCCAAGACGCAGGGCACCAATCTGGCGCTGCGGCTCGGTTCGCAGCTTTTGGGGCTGGGCGATTTGGGGAATGTTGCTGCCAGCCTGGGTGGGCAGTTGCTGTCGCTGCAGTTCAGCCGGTCGGACGAGAGCGAGGCGGACCTGGTGGGGCTGGAGCTGGCGGCACGTGCGGGCTACGACCCGTCGGCCGCCGTGAGCCTGTGGCAGAAAATGGGCAACGCCACTGGCAGCAAGCAGGGCGGGCTCGCCTTTTTGTCCACCCATCCTTCCGGCCCTGCGCGCATCCGCGAGTTGGAGCAGAACGTGCCTAAGGTGCAAGGGCTGTACGAATTGGCCCGGCGCGCAGGTTAATTTGTTGCTATTAATATGGTAGCTGTTGGCGCTTATGGATAAAGTGCTAGAGCCTGTTTTTAATAAAATATTGATCGGAAGTGTCGGGACGTGGTTTTCGTGTCCCCGCTTGTCCTACTCCCTCCGCAGCGCCATGCAACTGGCGCGGCCACAACCCGTGCCTCCGTGGAACAGGCTCTGCCATGTCGCCGGTGGCGTCCCCCTCCCGCGCAACCACTCAGGGGGAGGCTCCGCTTCAACCCCAGCTCACGCGGTTGCGCCCTGCATGTTTGCTTTGGTAGAGCGCCTTGTCGGCGCGCGCCGTGGCGGGCTGCAGGTCTTCGGCGCCGTGCACCTGCGCTACACCGAAGGAGAGCGTGACACCCACGGAGGCGCCCTGGCCGACTTCCAGTGGCGTCTGTGACACCGCCGCACGGATGCGCTCGGCCGTGGCCATGGCCGCGTCAGGACCGGCGGCAGGCATCAGCGCCAGAAACTCCTCGCCGCCCCAGCGCGCCAGCACATCGCCTTCGCGCAGGTTGCGGCTGAGGGTGCGGGCCACTTCGACTAGCACTTCGTCGCCCACGGCATGGCCGTGCTCGTCGTTCACGCGCTTGAAATGGTCCACATCGCACAGCAACAGCGTCACGGGTGTGCCATCGCGCTGGCTGCGCACCAGCGCATGGGTGGCCAGGGCCTCGAAGTGGCTACGGTTGTTCAGGGCAGTCAGCGGATCGAGCGTGGCCTGCTTGCGTAGCCGACCCTCGGCAACCAGGATGGTGCGCCTGTAATACGCAGCCAGCGCTGCCGACATTGCAAACACCAGGCAGATGTGGATCCAGTTGACGATCTTCACGCTGAAAGCGGGCAGGGGCGCCAGCGGCGCCATGCGATCACACAGCTCCTGCAGGCCCAGGTAGTACACCAGCAAGGCCACCACGACCGGGAGCGCAAAGCCGCGCGTGTTGGCGATCACGATGGCAGGGATGAACAGCAGCAGGTAGTAGTGAAAACCGCTGTTCCAGCCAATCAACAGCGAGCCGAGTGCCGAGTGGACGATCACCTCCAGCCAGATCAGCCCCAGCGCGGCTGCGTTGAAGCGCTTCTGGATAAGTTGGTAGGCGCCCAGGTACATCGCAATGCTGACCAGATTCACCGCCGCCAGCGGCAGGGACCCCAGCCACAGGAACAGCAGGATGTAGCCCACGTCGATGGCCGCCGCCGTCAAAGCGACGCGTTGCACCATGGCCCAGAACGCCTTGCCCGCCAGGCTGGAACCGCGCAGCGGCATGGTGAAGCGCCGAGGCGCTTTGGGCGGAGGTGGGGTTTTAGCGCGGGAAGAGGCGGGAGGTGACATGCGGTTTCCGTAGCGTGCGATGGGCGCTAGCGCCGCCGCAGGAAGCAAGCAACAAAATGTCACATTCTAGGGGCCCTTGCCAGTGCCTATCCTCCGATTAGACGGGGGGTCGCAGGCCAATTGCGCTTCGGGATGTCCTGTCGTCGCCGCAACCAGCCGCGGCGGCTTCTTACGTTCCGCCCACGTAGGGGTTGCTCTGGCGCTCACGCCCAAACGTGCTCTCGGGCCCATGCCCGGGGATGAACACCGTCTGGTCACCCATGGGCCACAGGCGCTGCACGATACTGTCGATCAGTTCCTGGTGGTTGCCCTGTGGGAAATCGGTACGGCCGATGCTGCCGGCAAACAGCACATCTCCGACAAACGCGCGGTCGATCTGCGGCGCGTGAAACACCACATGCCCCGGTGTGTGGCCAGGGCAGTGGCGCACATGCAGTGTTTCGTTGCCAATCTGTACCTGGTCGCCATCCGCCAGCCAACGGGTGGGGGTGAAGTGCTGCGCGGGGGGGAAACCGAACATCGCGCTTTGTTGGGGTAGCCCGTCAATCCAGAACTGGTCGCCAGGGTGGGGCCCGATGATGGGCAGGTCCAGGCGCTGGGCCAGTTCCCCCGTACCTCCGGCGTGGTCGATGTGGGCGTGGGTCAGCCAGATCTGCTCCAGCGAGAGGTCCAGGCGCTTGGCCTCGGCCAGCAAGTGGTCCAGGTCGCCGCCCGGGTCGATGACGGCAGCCTTGAGCGTGGCATCGCACCAAACAAGGGAGCAGTTCTGCTGGAAAGGCGTAACGGGAACAGTAAGGTATTGCAGCATGCGCGGTGGGCAGGAGGGAGTTCAGAGGTTGGTGGCAGCGATGACTTCGGACATGTCGGTCAGGCCTTGCAGTACCTTTTCGATGCCGTCTTGGCGCAGCGTGAGCATGCCGGCGGCAAGGGCCGAGAGGCGAATTTCAGCGGCCGAGGCGCGGTGCCGGATGTGCTGGCGGATGACTTCGTTGCTCAGCATCAGTTCGTGGATGCCCAGGCGCCCCCGATAGCCGTGTTGTTCACACTGGCTGCAACCCTTGTGGCGCCACAGTGTGATGTCGCCAGTCTCGTTGCCGTAGTGGTTGCGCCAGCGCTCGATCTGTGCTGCGCGGGCTTCGTGGGTATTGGAGGAGCTGCTTTCAAGGTATTGGGCGGCCATGGACTGCAGGGTGTCGTCATCGGCTGTCCAGGCTTCGCGGCAGCCTGTGCACAGGCGGCGCACCAGGCGCTGCGCCAGGATGGCCAGCAGCGAGTCGGAGAAGTTGAAGGGGTCAAGCCCAATCTCCAGCAGCCGTGCAATGCTCTCGGGGGCCGAGTTGGTGTGCAGCGTGGACAGCACCAGGTGCCCCGTCAGCGAGGCCTCGATGGCGATGCGCGCGGTTTCCTCGTCGCGCATTTCACCAATCATGATGACATCGGGGTCGGCCCGCAAAAAAGTGCGCATGGCGGCCGCAAAGGTCCAGCCAATGCGCGGGTTGACCTGCACCTGGCGCAGGCCGCTTTGGGTGATTTCGATCGGGTCCTCGGCCGTCCAGATCTTGCGTCCAGCGGTGTTGATGTCGCGGATCACCGAGTGCAGTGTGGTGGTCTTGCCGCAGCCCGTGGGGCCGACCACCAGCACCAGGCCGTAGGTTTTTTGCACTACTTCGCGCATGGCGACCAGGTTGACGGGGCTCAGGCCAATGCTGTCCAGCGGTAGTGGCTTGGCGCCCGCCAGCAGGCGCAGCACCACGTCTTCGAGGCCGCGCGAAGTGGGCACGGTGACCACGCGCAGCTCTACCGGCGGGCCGCCAAAGCGCGAGAAGTCGATCTTGCCGTCCTGCGGTTTGCGGTGCTCGGAGATGTCCATGCTCGCCATGATCTTGATGCGCGCCACCATGGCGTAGCGAAAGCGTGCGGGCAGTTCCAGGTAGGGCACCAGGTCGCCGTCAATGCGCAGGCGCACGCGCACATTCTGCGGTGCAGGCTCGGTCTCGATATGGATGTCAGACGCCCGGTGGGCAATGGCCTCGTCAATGATCGAGTTGATCAGGCGCACCAGGGTGTTGTCGGATTCGGTGACCACGTCGGCCTGGGTTGCGTCGCTCTCGGGCGCGCTGCTGCTCAGGTTGAGCACCAGCTCCTGTGACGAGGCGCGTGCTGCCGAGGGCGTATGGGTGCCATTGCCCGCACGGCCTGCCGCGGCTGACGGTGCCGTGGCCGACGGGCTGGCCGGGTGTACGCTGTAGGCCTTGGCAATGGCGGGCAGCAGGGTGCCAGGGGCGGCCTGCAGCGGGAGCAGTCGGCGCTGGGTGAGAAAGCGCAATTCATCGAGCAGCGTGCGGTCGTAGGGGTCGGCCATCAGCACCACCAGCGCATCGTCGCGTGCCAGCAGCGGCAGAACCGATTCTCGCTCGGCGACGTCGCGCGGAATCAGCGCCAGTGCGGTGGCGTCGGGTTGCAGATGCGCGGGATGCACCACGTATTCGCCCAGCCAGGATGCAATGGCGTCGCGCAACTGGTCCTGGGACAAATGGCCTTGGTCCACCAGGATCTGGCCGATCAGGCGCTGAATTCCCTGCTTGCGCTCCAACTGCTGTGAGCGCAGCCCTTCCATCACTGCGGCTGGTGCGACCATGTCCGCGTTTACCAAGGCTTCCCCCAGGTGCCTGGCTTTGCCTACCAGCGGGTGCGGCGTGGTGACCAGTTTCCAAAGAGACTCGGCATCGTGGGGTTCGAAATACGTCGAAGGGGTGCTGTTGGCAGTCGATGCGGGCATGGTCGGTGGACGGTGGGCTGTCAAAGGTCGAAGGCGTAGTCGATGGTCAGGGGCGCGTGGTCCGAGAACTTCTCGCCCTTGTAAATGGATTCGGTGCGGGCAAGCGCTGCGAGCGCGGGAGTGGCCAGGTGGTAATCGAGCCGCCACCCGACGTTGTTGGCGTAGGCCTGGCCGCGGTTGCTCCACCAGGTGTAGGCGGTGTCCGTGGCGGTCGGCTGCAACTGACGGTAAACGTCGACCAGACCTCCCTCCGGATCAGTTGTGTGCAACAACTTTGTCATCCAGTCGCGCTCTTGCGGCAGGAAGCCGCTGTTCTTCTGGTTGCTGCGCCAGTTTTTCAGGTCGATTTGCTGGTGCGCAATGTTCACATCGCCGCACAGGATGAACTCGCGCTCCCGCTTGGTGTGCATCAGGTGGGGGTGAAAGGCGGCCAGGAAACGGTACTTGGCCATCTGGCGCTCCTCGCCCGAGGAGCCGCTGGGAAAATAGGCGCTGATGATCGACAGCTTGCGCGCCGGGGTGTCAAAGCGCAGTTCAACGTAGCGGCCTTCGGTGTCGAACTCGCCGCCGTCGAATCCGGCGATCACTTCGCTGGGTTCATGCCGGGTGTAAATACCGACGCCCGAGTAGCCCTTTTTCTGGGCAA
>JAUYGP010000625.1 GCA_030690515.1 Giesbergeria sp. | reverse complement strand
TGCAAATCGGCCGCAGCGGTCCATTTTTTACCGTCTTTTTGCCCCATAGCCGGGCTATGGGGCTGCAAATCCGGCAAAAACTGTCCTCGCTGGGGCCAATTCTCGCTTTCGACGCTCCAAGTCCGACAGGCTCCTAGAATGTTTGGCCTCACCCCCGAAAGACCGCTCCATGACCCAGGGACAGATCCGCATCCGCGGCGCGCGACAGCACAACCTCAAGGACCTGGATCTGGACATCCGGACCGGTGAACTCACGGTGGTCACCGGCCCCAGCGGCTCGGGCAAGTCCAGCCTGGTGTTCGACACCTTGTACGCCGAGGGCCAGCGCCGCTATGTGGAAACCTTCAGTGCCTATGCGCGGCAGTTTCTCGACCGCATGGACAAACCGGCCGTGGACAAGGTGGAAGGCGTGCCACCGGCCATCGCCATCGACCAGACCAACCCGGTGCGCAGCTCGCGCTCGACCGTGGGCACGATGACGGAGCTGAACGACCACCTCAAGCTTTTGTTTGCGCGGGCCGCCCAGTTGTTTGACCGCCAGACCGCCCAGCCTGTGCGGCACGACTCCCCCGAGAGCATTTACGCTGAAATCCAGCGGCGCAGCCTGGCAGACGATCCGCGTCTGGTGGTGACTTTTCCGGTTGAGTTGCCCGCGCACACCAGCGCAGAACAACTGGCGCAGTGGTTGCTGGCCAGTGGCTTTACCAAAATCCAGGCAGAGCGTGACGCCGAGGGCGTGACGAGCGTAGCGCCGGGCCGCCCCAAGCAAGCGAGCGCCCCCTCGGGGGGCAGCGAACCACACGCAGTGGGGAGCGTGGGGGCCGTCAAGATCCTCGACGTCGTGGCGGACCGCTTTCGTATCGGCACGGTAGAGAGGGCGCGCGCCATCGAGGCGATTGAAGTCGCCCTCAAGCGCGGCAGTGGGCGCATGAACGTGTACCGGCTCAGGGATGAAGACGCCCCCGAGGTGTGGAAATTCTCCACCGGCCTGCATTGCCCCGACAGCGACCTGCGCTACAGCGAACCGCTGCCGTCCATGTTCTCTTTCAATTCGGCGGCGGGTGCTTGCGACACCTGCCGGGGTTTTGGCCGCGTGATCGGGGTGGACTACGGCCTGGTCATTCCGGACGAGAAGAAGACGCTGCGCACGGGCGCCATCAAATCCATCCAGACGCCAGCATGGAAAGAATGCCAGGATGACCTGATGCGCCATGCAGAAACCGCAGGTATCCCGCGCGATACCTCGTGGCACCGGCTGACCCCCGAGCAAAAGCAATGGGTGATAGAAGGCTCGCCCCACTGGAACGGCAAGTGGAACCAGCAGTGGTACGGCATCAAGCGTTTCTTCGAATACCTGGAGACCAAGGCCTACAAGATGCACATCCGTGTGCTGCTGTCCAAGTACCGCAGCTACACGCCGTGCCCGGTGTGCGCAGGCGCGCGCCTCAAGACCGATAGCCTGCTCTGGCGCATCGGCAGCAAACCGAACGCCGACGCCGTGCTCGACCCTGCGAAACGCTTCATGCCCCAGGGCGTGCAGTGGACGCGCGCGCAGCTCGAAGCCCTGCCAGGCCTGTGCCTGCACGACCTGATGCTGCTGCCCATCGACCGCCTGCGCCTGTTTTTTGAACGCATGGCCGCGGGTGCGGGTGTGTTGGATACTCCTGAAAAAATAGCTGATAGCGCTCTATCTACGGGCGTTGTAGGCCATTTTGATAGAGAAAACACCGCCGCCACGGGAGAGGTCCAGGCGCTCAAGCTCCTGCACGAGGAAATCGGCACGCGCCTGAAATACCTCAGCGATGTGGGCATCGGCTACCTCACGCTGGACCGGCAAAGCCGCACGCTCTCGGGCGGCGAGGTGCAGCGCATCAACCTCACCACGGCGCTGGGCACTTCGCTGGTCAACACCTTGTTTGTGCTGGACGAGCCCAGCATCGGCCTGCACCCGCGGGACATGCACCGCATTACCCAGGCCATGCTGCGCCTGCGCGATGCGGGCAACACCCTGGTGGTGGTGGAGCACGACCCGGCTGTCATGTTGGCCGCCGACCGCGTGCTCGACTTTGGCCCCGGCCCTGGCGAGCGCGGCGGGTATATCGTGTTCGATGGCACGCCCGACGAGCTGCGCAGCGCCGATACGCTGACCGGCCAGTACCTGGGCGGACGCAAACACGTGGGCCAGCCCTTTGCGCGCCGCGTGACGGATTCCACGCCACGCCTCATCCTCGAAGGCGCGCGCGAGCACAACCTGCAAAACGTGTCGATCGAATTCCCGCTGCAGCGCCTCGTCACCGTGACGGGTGTCAGCGGTTCAGGCAAGTCCAGCCTGATCCAGGACGTGCTGGCCCCGGCGCTGATGCGCCACTTTGGTAAGGCCACTGACACCCCCGGCGCGCACGACCGCCTGCTGGGCGCCGACCACCTGAGCGATGTGGTGTTTGTGGACCAGTCGCCCATTGGCAAAACGGCGCGGTCCAACCCCGTCAGCTATGTGGGCGCGTGGGATGCCGTGCGGGAGTTGTTCGCCTTGGCGCCGCTGGCCCGCCAGCGCGGCTACACCCAGACCAAGTTCAGTTTCAACAACGGCGACGGGCGTTGCCCCACCTGCGGGGGCTCGGGTTTCGAGCATGTGGAGATGCAGTTCCTCAGCGATGTCTACCTGCGCTGCCCCGACTGCGACGGCAAGCGCTACCGCCCCGAGATCCTGGAAGTGACCATCGAGCGCGGCGTGCGCCGCCTGAACGTGGCCGATGTGCTCGACCTCACGGTGAGCGAGGCCATCGCCCTGTTTGCGGGCGACCGCGATGTGCTGCGTGCGCTGCAGCCGATTGCCGAAGTGGGGTTGGAATACGTCAAGCTGGGCCAGCCCGTGCCCACGCTGTCGGGCGGCGAGGCCCAGCGCCTCAAGCTGGCGGGTTTTCTGGCAGAGGCGGCGCGCTCGCAGTCCAAGTCGCGCCAGACGCTGGCGCGCAAGGGCACGCTGTTCCTGTTCGACGAGCCCACCACGGGGCTGCACTTTGACGACATCGCCAAACTGATGCGCGCCTTTGGGCGGCTGCTGGACGCCGGGCATTCGCTCATCGTCATCGAGCACAACCTGGACGTGATCGGCGCCAGCGACTGGCTGATCGACCTCGGCCCCGAGGGCGGCGAGGCCGGGGGCTGTGTGGTGGCCGAGGGGTCGCCCGCCGATGTGCGTGAGCACCCCCACTCGCACACGGGCGCAGCCCTGCGCGACTACGCCCAGGCCATTGGCGTAGCGGGTGCCCAGGGCCATGCGGTGCATGAGAAAACGTCGCTGCTATTGAAAGAAGAGCTGGCGGCGCGCTCCCTGAAAGCGCGAGAGGCCAAAAACAGCATAGAAATCATCAATGCCCGTGAGCACAACCTGCGCTCTTTGAGCGTGGAGATCCCGCGCGGCAAATTCAACGTCATCACCGGCGTCAGCGGTTCGGGCAAGTCCACCCTGGCGTTCGACATTCTGTTCAACGAAGGCCAGCGCCGCTACCTCGAATCTCTCAACGCCTATGCGCGCTCCATCGTGCAACCGGCCGGGCGGCCCGAGGTGGATGCGGTGTACGGCATTCCGCCCACGGTGGCCATCGAGCAGCGCCTGAGCCGGGGTGGGCGCAAGAGCACCGTGGGCACCACCACCGAGGTCTGGCACTACCTGCGGCTGCTCTACGTCAAGCTGGGGGTGCAGCACTGCACGCGCGATGGCGCGGCGGTGCAACCGCAAACGCCCGACGGCATTGCCGCGCAGTTGTTGAAGAGCTTTCGGGGTCAGCACATCGGCCTGCTGGCGCCCCTGGTGGTGGCGCGCAAGGGCGTCTACACCGAGCTGGCCGACTGGGCGCGCCCGCGCGGCCACACCCACCTGCGTGTGGACGGCGAGTTTCTGCCCACCAGCGGCTTCCCGCGCCTGGACCGTTTCAAGGAACACTCCATCGAGCTGCCCGTGATGAGCCTGGACGTCTCGCCCGCCAACGAACCCCTGTTGCGCACGGCGCTGGCGCAGGCGCTCACGCACGGCAAGGGTGTGGTGCAGGTGCTCTCGCACCTGGACGGCCTGCGCGAAGCCATGGCGGCGGGCGCCTCCACCGCAGGCATCGGGCGTGTGCAGACGTTCTCTGCCAAACGCGCCTGCCCGGTGTGCAGTACCAGTTATGCCGAGCTGGACCCGCGCCTGTTTTCCTACAACAGCAAGCATGGCTGGTGCCCCGACTGCGTGGGCACCGGCGTCAAGCTGACCAAAGAGCAGCGCAAGGTGTTCGACGACTCGGTGCTGGCGGACGACCAGAAAGGCCGTGAGCAAACTTTTGCCGAGCCCGAGGTGGACGACGTGCAGGATGCCGCCTGCCCCAGCTGCGAAGGCACGCGCCTGAACGTCACGGCACGCGCCGTGCGGTTTGGCGCCGATGCGGCCACGGGCCACCCGGGCTGGGCCATCACCGACATTGCACGCCTGTCGGTCAGCGACATCCGTGCCTGGGTGCAGCAGCTGGCGCTGAGCGGGCGCGAGGCAGAGATCGCGCGCGACCTCATCCCCGAGATCAAGGGCCGCCTGGAGTTTCTGGAAGAAGTGGGCCTGGGCTACCTCACCCTCGACCGGGGCGCGCCCACGCTCAGCGGTGGCGAGGCCCAGCGCATCCGCCTGGCCGCGCAGCTGGGCAGCAACCTGCAAGGCGTGTGCTACGTGCTCGACGAGCCCACGATTGGCCTGCATGCGCGCGACAACCAGATTTTGCTGCGTGCCCTGCACCAGCTCAGCAGCAAGGGCAACACCCTGGTGGTGGTGGAGCACGACGAAGACACCATCCGCGCGGCCGACCATGTGATCGACATCGGCCCTGGTGCAGGGCGGCGCGGTGGCACGCTGGTGGCGCAAGGCACGGTGCAGGACGTGACCGCTGCAGAGCATTCGCAAACGGGCCGCTACCTGCTGCACGCCATGCGCCATCCGCTGCAATTGCGCCGTGCGGTTTCACCACCCCTCTCCC
>JAUYGP010000622.1 GCA_030690515.1 Giesbergeria sp. | reverse complement strand
CCAGCGCGGCGGGGCGGCCCTTGCGCGGCGGCCGCTGGCTTGGGCCGCGCCAGTCTCATGGGCTGCGAATGGTGCGCAGTGCAGCGGATCAATGAAATGAGCTCTATTTCCTACAACCTGCGCCGCGCCACCCTCGGTCTGCTGTGCGCCACCGCCCTGGGCGCCTGGGCCAATGGCACGCCCTTCTTTTTCCCCCAGGGCCGCAGCGATGGCAACAACCCCAACGCCCTCGTGTACACCGGCAACATCAAGGACACCCAGGGCCGCTATGTCGATGACGTGCAAATCCTGGTGATTGCGCAGGACCTGGGCATGACCATTCCGGTCAAGAACGACCGGCCGGGCCACTACCGCACGCCCGATGTGCATGGCTGGATCGAGAACCTGGGCGGCAAGGTCAACCCCGAAAAAATCCGCATCGACATTCGCAAGCGCGGCTACATGCTGGCGCGGCCGGTGGCCATTCCGCGGCGCACCAGCGGAGTCCACTCCGTGGACATCCTGCTCAAGCCCACCGCCCCTCAGTGAAGCAGGAGCGGCACCATCAGCCCACCCTCCCGCCACAGCCGGTTCGGGCCACGCGGCAGCGGTCGCTGCGCCCCGGGGCCCAGGTTGCGTTCGTAGATTTCAGCGTAGTTGCCCACCTGCGCAACCATGCGGCGGGCCCAGTCGAGCGGCAGCCCCAGGGCCATGCCTGTGTCATCGGCAGGCCACGACAAAGGCATGTCCGCACGCCCCGCATCGGAACGACTGATGGCATGCCATTCCGCCTCCAGCAGCGCGTGGACCACCCAGCGCACGATGCGGGAAAAGTCGGCATCGTCGCTGCGCAACAAGGGCGCCAGAGGCTCCAGCCGCCCCTGCCTGCCGGTCTCGAAAAAATACACGGGGCCAAACTCCAGTTGCCCTGGCGCCTCCCTCGTCAAAGCCCAGCTCAGGCGGTGAAAAACCAGGTCGATGCGGGGATCATCCAGAAACTCGTGCACCGTGTCCAGCGCCACAAACCGCACCTGCGTGGACGAACCGAGCACGGCTGCAGCCACGGCGCGGCACAGATCAACCTCCAGACCCTGGAAACGGCCGTCGGGCTGGCGCTGCGAAAATCCTGGGTCCTGGGCCGCCACGCCACACACCAGCACCTCTTGCTGGCGGACGGCGTCCAGCCGCGCTCCCGCCTGCGCACCCGGTGCCAGCAGGCACAGGAAAAAAACCAGCACCACAAGACGGTGCACAGGGCGTAATGGCATGCACAAATTATGGCGGCAAACCCCCTCCCCACCATGCACCGCAGAAGCCTGATTCTGGGGGCTCTGTCCTGTGGCGGCATCGCTGCCACGGCCCGCGCACAGGGGCTTGCACCCACGCACCAGGTCATCGTCGCCGGTGCGGGCATGGCGGGCCTCTCGGTGGCCTGGGCGCTGGAGCAAGCGGGCCTGCAAGTCACCGTGCTGGAGGCCAGCGACCGCATCGGCGGACGCAACTGGACGGTGCGCACCGGAGACGCCGTGCCCGACCTGGCGGGACAAGCCCAGCGCTGCGCCTTCTCGCCAGGCCAGTACCTCAATGCGGGCGCCTGGCGCATCCTGCCCTGGCACCACCGCGTGCTGCAGTGCGCGCAGCAGCACGGCATTGGACTGGAGCCCCTTTGGGCAAGCGATGGCTCCGCTGTGCAGGGGGCCATGCAACCCGCAGGCGGCATGGATGTGCTGCCCCATGCCCTGGCGCAGGCACTGCAAACACCCGTGCACACCCGCACTGCGGTGCTGCGCGTCGAGCGCACGGGCAAGGCAGACCACGCGGGCGTGGCCGTCTGGGTACGCCGCCGCGAGGGCATCGAGCGGCTGCAGGCCGACTACGCCGTGCTGGCCCTGCCACTGGGCGCAATGGCGCAGCTCGATACCCACCTGCCACCCGCCCTGCGCCAGGATCTGCAGGCGATGCAGACCGCCGATGCCCTCAAGATCGCACTGGAAACCGACGGCACCTGGGTGCAGGGCCTCCCCACAGACGCGCAGCCCCTCATTCTTCCGCCCAGCGGCAAGGTACCGGTCGAGCAGCGCATCGCCTGCGTGTATGGCAATGCCCTGTCCATCGCGCAATCGCTCTCGGGCCCGCGCACCGCCCAGATTGCACAGGCCCAAGCCCTGTTGCGCCCTGCAGCCCGACAGGCCGCACAGGCCTGGCGCCACCCGCTGGTGGTGCAGTGGTCACGCATGCCCTGGGCCAGCGGCGCCGCAGCGCGCCTGCCGCCAGGTGCGGCACCCACCCTGGCGGCATTGCAACGGGGTCTGCCCCCCATTTTTTGGGCAAGCGATGCTTTGACGCCCCTCAATGGCTGGCAGGAAGGGGCATTGGTGTCTGCCGAACAGGCCGTGCAGGCGCTGCTCCGCCACGCACGCCAGGGACGGCCCGGGCGCCGACAAGCCCGCATCGGGCCATAGGACCTGATCGCATAAAATGACCGGTTCCCGACCTCTTATCCAGCCACGCCCGGTGGCCCAGCGGCATCCCCAGGGGTGCCGCTGTTATTTCAAGAAGACCCAGCGTACCCATGAACGATCCTGTCCAGCAACCCGGTCTGCAATCCCTGTCCAAATCCTTCGAACCCGCTGCGCTGGAAGCGCAGTGGGGGCCCGAATGGGAAGCCCGCGGCTATGGCAATGCAGGTTTCCGGGGCACCGGCGCCCCCCAGGCGGGCAAGCCCGCGTTCTGCATCCAGCTGCCGCCGCCCAACGTGACCGGCACGCTGCACATGGGCCATGCGTTCAACCAGACCATCATGGACAGCCTCACGCGCTACCACCGCATGCGCGGGTTCAACACGGCCTGGGTGCCCGGCACCGACCACGCGGGCATTGCCACGCAGATCGTGGTGGAGCGCCAGCTGCAGGAGCAAGGCATCAGCCGCCACGACATGGGCCCCACGCCCCCCGAGGCACGCAAAAATTTTGTCGCCAAGGTCTGGGAGTGGAAGGAGCACAGCGGCAACACCATCACCACGCAGATGCGCCGCATGGGCGACAGCGTGGACTGGAGCCGCGAATACTTCACCATGGACGACAAGCTCTCCAAGGTAGTCACCGACACCTTTGTGCGCCTGTACGAGCAGGGCCTGATCTACCGTGGCAAGCGCCTGGTGAACTGGGACCCCAAGCTGCAGTCCGCCGTGTCCGACCTCGAAGTGGAGAACGAAGAAAAAGACGGCTCGCTGTGGCACATCGCCTACCCGTTGGCCGATGGTTCTGGCAGCCTGACGGTGGCCACCACCCGGCCTGAGACCATGCTGGGCGACGTGGCGGTGATGGTGCACCCGGAAGACGAGCGCTACCAGCACCTCATTGGCAAGATGGTGCACCTGCCGCTGTGCGACCGTCAGATTCCGGTGATTGCCGACGACTATGTAGACAAGGAATTCGGCACGGGGGTGGTCAAGGTCACCCCCGCGCACGACCAGAACGACTACGCCGTGGGCCAGCGCCACAAGCTGCCCATGATTTGCGTGCTGACGCTGGCCGCCACCATCAACGACAACGCCCCGGAAAAGTACCGTGGCATGGACCGTTTCGTGGCCCGCAAGGCCGTGGTGGCCGACCTCGAAGCCTGCGGCGCGCTGGTCGAGACCAAGAAGCACAAGCTCATGGTGCCGATCTGCACCCGCACCGGCCAGGTGGTGGAACCCATGCTGACCGACCAATGGTTTGTGGCCATGAGCAAAGTGGGCGAAGGCGATGCCACCGGAAAATCTATCGCGCAAAAGGCCATCGACGCCGTGGCCAGTGGCGAGGTGCAGTTTGTTCCCGAGAACTGGGTGAATACCTACAACCAGTGGATGAACAACATTCAGGACTGGTGCATCAGCCGCCAGCTCTGGTGGGGTCACCAGATTCCGGCATGGTACGACGAAGACGGCAAGGTGTATGTCGCCAAATGCGAAGCCGATGCCCAGGCCCAGGCACCGGGCAAAACGCTCCGCCGCGACGAGGACGTGCTGGACACCTGGTACTCCTCGGCCCTTGTGCCGTTTAGCACCATGGGCTGGCCAGACCAAGGCACGGCCGAGACCGACGACTACAACCTCTACCTGCCCAGCAGCGTGCTGGTGACGGGCTACGACATCATCTTCTTCTGGGTCGCCCGGATGATCATGATGACCACGCACTTCACCGGCCGCGTGCCGTTCAGGCATGTCTACATCCACGGCCTGGTGCGCGATGCGCAGGGCAAGAAGATGAGCAAGAGCGAGGGCAACGTGCTCGACCCGGTGGACCTGATCGACGGCATTGCGCTCGAGCCCCTGCTCGCCAAACGCACCACCGGTCTGCGCAAGCCCGAAACGGCGCCCACCGTGCGCAAGAACACGCAAAAGGAATTCCCCGAGGGCATTCCGGCCTACGGCGCCGACGCGCTGCGCTTTACCTTTGCGGCCCTGGCCTCGCTCGGTCGCTCCATCAACTTCGACAGCAAGCGCTGCGAGGGCTACCGCAACTTCTGCAACAAGCTCTGGAATGCCAGCCGCTTCGTGCTGATGAATTGCGAAGGGTTTGACTGCGGCCTGGCCGAACCCGGCAGCGCGGCTTGCAACAAAGATTTTCTCGCCTTCAGCCAGGCCGACCGCTGGATCGTCTCGCGCCTGCAGCGCGTCGAGGCCGAGGTGGCCAAGGGCTTTGCCGACTACCGCCTCGACAACGTCGCCAACACGCTCTACGACTTCGTCTGGAACGAGTTCTGCGACTGGTACCTGGAAATCGCCAAGGTGCAGATCCAGACCGGCTCTGCCGCGCAACAGCGCGCCACCCGCCGCACGCTGATCCGCACGCTGGAAACCATCCTGCGGCTGGCGCACCCCATCATCCCCTTCGTGACCGAGGCGCTGTGGCAAACCGTAGCCCCCGTGGCCGGGCGCGCTGGCCCGTCGGTCAGCGTGGCCGCCTATCCCGAATCCCAGCCCGAGCGCATCGACGCAGCGGCCGAAGCGCACATGGTGCGCCTCAAATCACTGGTGGACGCCTGCCGCACGCTGCGTGGCGAAATGAACGTCTCGCCTGCCACCCGCCTGCCCTTGTTCGTGGTGGGCGACCAGGACTTCATGCGCGGCGCGGCCCCCGTGCTGCAGGCGCTGGCCAAGCTCAGCGAAGTCAAGGTGTTTGACGACGAGGCCGCCTGGCAGACCGCCGCACAGGCTGCCCCCGTGGCCGTAGTGGGCGAAGCCCGCCTGTGCCTGCACATGGAAATCGACGTGGCCGCAGAAAAGGCACGCCTGTCCAAAGAAATCGCGCGCATCGAAGGCGAAATGACCAAGGCACACAACAAACTCTCCAACGAGGCTTTCGTCGCCAAGGCCCCCGCCGCCGTGCTCGACCAGGAAAAGAAACGCCTGGCCGACTTCGGCGCCCTGCTCTCCCGGCTGCAGGAGCAGCTGGCGCGGCTGGGTTCATAACCTCTCTGCGCGGCTGCAACGCTATTAAAACAAGAGCTGCTAGCGCTTATCCATATTGAATTTCAGCACAAAAACAATCTGAAATCGAATAAATACAAGCGCTAGCAGCTCATTTTTCAGGAGCAAAGATCATGCAACAACCCCCCGTTCGCAAAGCCGTGTTTCCCGTGGCAGGCCTGGGAACCCGCTTCCTGCCCGCGACCAAGGCATCGCCCAAGGAAATGCTGCCCGTGGTGGACAAGCCGTTGATCCAGTACGCCGTCGAGGAAGCCTACGCGGCCGGTATCCGGCACATGATTTTTGTCACGGGCCGCAGCAAGCGCGCCATTGAGGACCATTTCGATACCGCCTACGAGCTGGAGAGCGAACTGGAGGCTTCCGGCAAGCGCGACTTGCTGGCGCTGGTGCGCTCTGTACAACCCGACGACATGGATTGCGCCTTCGTGCGCCAGCCACGCTCGCTCGGCCTGGGCCACGCCGTGCTATGCGCCGAGCCGCTGGTGGGCAACGAACCGTTTGCTGTGCTGCTGGCCGACGACTTGATGATGGGGCCCCAAGGCGGCGAGCCCGTGCTGGCGCAAATGGTGCAGGCGTTCCGCCAGCAAGGCCGGTCGCTGCTAGCCGTGCAGGAAGTGCCGGCAGACCAGGTGCACCGTTATGGCATCGTCGCGGGCGAACCGGCGGGCGGGCAGTTGATTCGCATCGACCGCATCGTGGAAAAACCCGCACCGCAGGACGCGCCCTCACGCATGGGCGTGGCGGGCCGCTACATCCTCACGCCTGCAATTTTTGATGAAATCCGCAACCAGCCGACGGGCGCGGGTGGCGAGATCCAGCTCACCGACGGTATCGCCCGGCTGATGGAGCACGAGGCCGTGTACGCCTTCCAGTACGCAGGCAAACGCTACGATTGCGGGAGCAAGGAAGGCTTCCTGGAAGCCACCGTGGAACTGGCGCTGCAGCACCCCGACGTGGGCGAGTCTTTCCGTGAATACCTGAAGGGGCTGGCGCTGTAACGCGCTTTGCCACCCGCTGCACCGATCACAGGCCGGATGGGTTGGTGATATGCGACACAATTCGTCGCACACCAGCGCCATACTGGCTCCATGCCCCTTGATCCACCCCGCGACCCGCTGTACTACCCGGCCCGTCGGCACCTACTGTTCAGCAACGACAGCAGCATCGCCCACCTGCAGCGCCGTCTGCGCGTGGGCCACCAGCACGCCATTGCCCTGCGCGAAGCCCTGCGCGGCGACGCGGTGGAATACCGAGCCGAGACCGACTCCTGGCAAATCCACCCCCAGGCCGACCGGCACACCGACTTTCTGCTGGAAGAAAAACTGGCCCAGGCCGCCCGCCTGATACAACACGCCACGGCGTTGGTGATTGTTGCGGGTGCAGGCATGGGCATCGACTCCGGCCTGCCGGACTTGCAGGACAACAACGGCTTCTGGCAGGCCTACCCCGCGTTGGGCAAGCAAAGGCGGCAGCTTGAAAGCATTGCCTCGCCCCAGGCACTCAAGCAGCGGCCGGCGACCGCCTGGGGCTTCTATGGCCACCGGCTCAACCTGTACCGCGCAACCACGCCACACGCCGGATTCGGCTTGCTCCAACGCTGGGGCCAGCGCATGCCGCAAGGCTGCTTCGTCTTCACCAACAACGTCGATGGGCAGTTTCAGAAAGCAGGTTTTCCATCGGCCCGCATTTACGAATGCCACGGTTCTATCCACCGGCTGCAATGCACGGCCCATTGCAGCGGCGAACTCTGGCCCACGGCGGGATTGCGCCCACAAGTGGACGAGGCAGCCGTCCAGTTGCAAAGCGAACTGCCCCGCTGCCCCCGCTGCGGTGCGCTGGCGCGGCCCAACATCCTGATGTTCGACGACTGGCATTGGAACCAGGCCCGCAGCGACCGGCAACGCGCACTTCTCGACCGGTGGCTGGACAAGACCCCCGCACCACTGGTGCTGGAAATCGGCGCGCGCTGCGCCATTGCCAGCTTGCGCCACTTCACGAAGCGCATGCAGCAGCGCGGCAGCCCGCTGATACGCATCACCCTGCACGAGGCGAACATCCACAACCCCGATGACATCGAGATCACGCTAGGGGCCAAAGATACGCTGGAGGGGATTCAGTTGCATCTGAATGGATAGCGACCAGCCCATGCCAGTCACTGCAGTCACCCATGCCCGCCCCGAAACCTCAAATACCAGGTCCGCGCATGCAGAGCGCTATCAGCGGCTGGCACACCCGCAACTGCAATGAACCAACGCGCCACTGCCGGCCACGCCCTGGGTTCCGTTGGACACCATTTGCTACAAAATCACCCTTCCCACCATGCGCACCCTGTCCAAATCCAAGCTGCTGGCGTTTCGCCAGTGCCCCAAGCGCCTGTGGCTTGAAGTGCATCAGCCGCATTTGCGCGAGGATTCCGGCGCTACCCAGGCCAGCTACGCCACGGGCCACCAGGTGGGCGACATTGCGCGCCAGCTCTATGACCCGCACCTGCAAGGCCAGTTGATCGACCCGCAGACCGAGGGCTTCGACGCAGCCTTTGCGCGCACCCAGAAGCTGCTGAAATCACAGCAACCCATCTTCGAAGCCGGCTTTCGTGCCGAAGGCGCTTTGGCTTTTGCCGACGTACTGCTACCCGTTGGCAAGCAATGGCGCATGGTCGAAGTCAAATCATCCACGAGCGTAAAGGACTACCACCGCGACGATGTCGCCGTACAGGCCTTCGTGGCCCGCGCCTGCGGCGTGCCGCTGCAGTCCATTGCGCTGGCGCACATTGACAACCGCTGGACCTACCCCGGCGGCGGCGACTACCAAGGCCTGCTCGTGCAAGAAGACCTGACCGAAGAGGCTTTTGCCCGCACAGAAGAAGTGCGCTGCTGGATCGCCGACGCCCACGCCATCGTGGCGCGCAAAGAGGCGCCGCTCGTCGCCACCGGCGGCCAGTGCTGGGCGCCCTACGAATGCGGCTTTCTCGCCCACTGCCAAAGCGCGCAGCCCCAGGCCGAGCACCCCGTCCACTGGCTGCCACGCCCCGGCAACGCGATCAAGGCGCATATTGAGGAACACGGCACCCGCGAATTGCGGGATCTGCCCGACAGCTTGCTCAACCCTACGCAGCAGCGCGTGAAAACCGCCACCCTGTCGGGCCAAACCTTTTTTGACCAGCGCGCCGCAGCGCAGGCCCTGGCCGCGCACAAGCTGCCGGGCTACTTCATCGACTTTGAAACCATCCAGTTTGCGGTGCCCCTCTGGCCCGGCACCCGGCCGTACCAGCAACTTCCCTTCCAGTTCAGCGTGCACCGCTTGGGGCGTACGAGGGATGTCACGCATCAGGCCTTTTTAGACCTGTCCGGCAGCAACCCGTCGCTGCCCTTTGCCCAGGCGCTCATCGCCGCCTGTGGCAAACGCGGCCCCGTGTTCGTCTACAACGCCGCGTTCGAAACCAGCCGCATCCGCGAGCTGGCGCAGCAGCACCCCCACCTGGCCACGGCACTGCTGGCGCTCAACGAACGTGTGGTTGATCTGCTGCCCATCGCCCGCCAGCACTACTACCACCCCAGCCAGCAAGGCAGCTGGAGCATCAAGGCCGTGCTGGCCGCTATGTTTGGCGAATCACACCCCGAGCTGCGTTACGACCAGCTCGACGGCGTACAGGACGGCGGCGCGGCCCAGCAAGCCTACCTGGAAGCCATCGCCTCCGCCACCCACGCCACGCGCAAAGCCGAGCTGGAGCGCCAGCTACTGGCTTACTGCCACCTCGACACCTGGGCCATGGTGCGGCTATGGGCTGCATTCACCGCAACAAATTTGAAAGACTGACCCAGATGGCCCAACGCCCCGACACCCTGGAAACCGCGCTGCTGATGGTGGAGCTGCTGCGCCGCATCCCGCGCGGGCGCAAGATCACCGCCCGCGAACTGCACCAGCAGCTCAAGGACGCGGGCTTCGAGCGGGATCTGCGCAGCATTCAGCGCCAGCTCGAAACCCTCAGCGAGCATTTCGACATCGAACGCGACGA
>JAUYGP010000608.1 GCA_030690515.1 Giesbergeria sp. | reverse complement strand
TAGCATGGAAGGATTTTAGACCCCCCCTGAGTCGCTTCGCGCCTTCCCCCCGGGGGACGCCCCCAGCGCGGCGGGGCGGCCCTGGCGCGGGGGCGCTGGCGTGGGGCAGCGCCAGTTGCACGCACCGTGAGCTGACTCAGCTAAGGCTACTGGGATCGAAATTGGCACCGCACAGGATGAGCGCCACAGTCTCCTGGGGCTGGGGCTTGTACGCGCCGGTTTGCAATGCGGCCAAACCCAGGGCGGCAGCGGGTTCGACTGCGAGCTTAAGTTCCTTCCACAGCCACAGTTGCGCGGCGCGGATGGCTTCGTCGGGCAGCAGCAGCGCGTCGTGCACATGGCGCTGGCTGATCTCCCAGCACAGCGCACCGATGCGGCGCGCGCCCAACGAATCGGCGGCCACACCCCCCACGTCAACATCGACCGGGTGACCTGCGGCGCGCGCGGCGTGCAAGGTGGGCGCGCGTTCGGGCTCCAGCGCCACTACGTGGGCACGGCTTGCAAACCAGGCGGCCACGCCGCCGATGAGGCCGCCGCCGCCCACGCTGACCAGCACGCTGTCCGGCGGGCGGCCACCTTGTTCTTCGATCTCCAGCGCCAGCGTGCCGGCCCCTGCCACCACCTCGGGCTGGTCGTAGGCGTGGGCCTGCAGGGCGCCGGTGGCCTGTTGGCGTGCCACACAGGCCTCCAGCGCTTCGGAATAGGCCGCGCCCGTGACCACCACTTCGGCGCCCAGGGCGCGCAGGCGTGCGCGTTTGGCCTCGGGCGAGACTTCGGGCACAAACACCTCGCAGCGCACGCCCAGGGCGCGGGCGGCGGCCGCCACGGCAATACCTGCGTTGCCGCCCGAGGCAATGATCACGCCGCTGTCGGGCACGGGGTTGGCCAGCAAGCGGTAGAGCATACCGCGCGCCTTGAAGCTGCCGCCCACCTGCAGGTGTTCCAGCTTGAGCCAGACCTCACCGCACTCCACGCCCAGCGATTGGCCGGACAAGCGCATCAGCGGCGTGGTGCGCAAGAAGTCGGGCTGGGTGGCCAGTTGGCGGCGTGCGGCGGCGATGGCGGCGCGGTCGATCATGCGGGGCTCCGGGAGACAAAAGGGGCAGTGTAGAAGCACGCCGCCCGGTGCGCAGGCAACACGTGGATACACCGCATATTGCAGGGTACCGTGCAACTGCCGATAACATGGGTAGTGCAGCCGCCGATGCAGATACGCTTTGCAGGCCTGCCAGCAGGAGGTGCAAGCATGTTCTTCGTTTTTGGCCCATCCGGGCAGATGTACCGGGGCGGCCCTGAAAATCTGTCGAAGATTTCACCGGTGCGGCGCGTGCAGCGCCCCCAGGCCTTGCGCACACGGGGAGCAGACGCGTCGGTTTTCTCGGTCGAAACCCCGCCGCCCCCGCCCGAACAGGCAGCCGCGGGCACCAGTCTGCGTGCCCAGGATGCCGTCACGGCCTATGCCCAGGCGGAGCAAGGCCCTACGCTGGCCCGCCAACCCCTGTCGCGTGTGCGCGATGTGATGACCACAGGCGCCCTCACGGTGCAGCCCGATGCGGTCGTCAACCATGCCTGGCAGACACTGGCCGAGCATGGCGTCTCGCAAGCCCCGGTGGTGGGGGACCAGGGGCGCGTGGTGGGGCTGCTGCTGCGCGCCGACATGGCACCGCTCGACCTGCTGCCCGAGCCGGGCCACATCCAGGCGGCAATTGCACTGGCGCGGCGCACGGTATCGGAGGTGATGGTGAGCCCGGTGCCCACAGTGGCCCCCGACACCGACCTGCGCCGCGTGGCCTCGGTGCTGCTGGACACGGGTTTGCCCGGCCTGCCGGTGACGGATGAATACGGCAACCTGGTGGGATTTATTTCGCGCACCGACATTCTGCGTGCCGTGGCGGCAAACCCGCCCCTGGACCTGTGGAGCTGAGCGCAAAAAATATGCAAAAACGGGCCAAAAGGCCCGTTTCATAAGCGCTACAAGCTATCAATAAAATAGCTACCGAACTACGGATGGCTCAGTCGCCCTCTTCCGCACTGGCCGGTCCGGCACCGTCAATCTTGAGCCCCTTGGGCAGCGGGAACTTGATGGTTTCCTCGATGCCGCTGAGTTTGCGCACCGACACCGCACCCAGCGCCTTGATGCGTTCGATCACTTGCTTGACCAGCACCTCGGGGGCCGAAGCGCCCGCTGTCAGGCCCACGCGGGCAATGCCGACAAACCACTCGGGGCGCAGTTCGTCTGCGTTGTCGACCATGTAGCTGGTGGTATCCAGGCGCTGTGCCAGTTCACGCAGGCGGTTGCTGTTAGAGCTGGTGGGGCTGCCCACCACGATGACCAGCTCCACCTGCGGGCTCATGAGCTTGACGGCGTCCTGGCGGTTCTGCGTGGCATAGCAGATGTCCTGCTGCTTGGGCTCGCGCACCGTGGGAAAGCGCGCACGCACGGCAGCGGTGATTTCGGCGGCGTCGTCCACGCTCAGCGTGGTTTGCGTGACCACGGCGAGTTTTTCCGTCTGCGCGGGTTGCACGCGGGCCACACCCTCCACATCTTCCACCAGGTGGATGCCCCCGTCGAGCTGGCCCAGCGTGCCCTCGACCTCGGGGTGGCCCTTGTGGCCGATCATGATGAACTCGTAGCCCTCTTGTGCCAGCTTGGCCACCTCGACATGCACCTTGGTCACCAGCGGGCAGGTGGCGTCAAAGATGTGAAAGCCGCGCGCCTTGGCCTCTTCCTGCACGGCCTTGCTCACACCGTGGGCGCTGAAGATCAACGTGGCGCCAGGCGGAACGTCCGACAGCTCCTCGATGAAGATCGCGCCCTTGGCCTTGAGGTCGTTCACCACATAGGTGTTGTGCACGATCTCGTGGCGCACGTAGATAGGCGCACCAAACTTGGTCAGTGCCCGCTCGACGATCTCGATGGCCCGGTCTACCCCCGCGCAAAAACCGCGCGGTTCGGCCAGCAAAATTTCCTGGGGAGCATTCATTTCAGTATTCCATTGCATTTCGCACCAACCCAAACCTGTGAAACCGGCACGGTCCATTCCAGCGACCGCCACGCAAGGGCCGCCCCGCAACGCTGGCGGTATCCCCCTTCCCGCGCGAAAGCAGCGAAAAAAGGGGGACGCGGCGCAGCCGCACAGGAGAATGCTTCACAAAACGCCGATCACGTGCACTTCAAAAGTGACGGGCTGCCCGGCCAGGGGGTGGTTGAAGTCGATCAGCAGGGCATCAGCACTGTCGGCATTGCCCACCTGCACCACCGCCCCGGCGTAGGTGCCCATGCCGTCGGGCGTGGCAAATTCCACCACCTCGCCCACGTGATACTGCTCGTCGGGGTCGCCCATTTCGTTGAGCAGCTTGCGCCCCACCCACTGCTGCATGTCGGGGTTGCGCTCGCCAAAAGCCTCGCCCTGGGCCAGCTCGAACGTGGCGCGTGCGCCCTCGGCCAAACCCATCAGGCGCTGCTCCATGGCGGGCGACAGCTCGCTGTTGCCCAGCGTGAGCGTGGCCGGCTTGTCGGCGAAGGTGTTGATAACGTCGCCGGCGGGACCCGCCAGACGGTAATGCAGGGTCAGGAAAGAACCCGGTTGAACTGTTGCCATGAGTGCCTCGATAAACTGGCAGCATTTTACGGTTGCCCCCACACCGACCCCTCCGCCATGCCCCTGAAAGACCTTCCCCTCGACGCGCAACCCCGCGAAAAGCTCCTGGCACGCGGCCCCGCCGCGCTGTCGGACGCCGAGCTGCTGGCCCTGCTGCTGCGCACCGGCATCGCGGGCAAGGGCGTGCTGCAGATGGCGCAAGAGCTGTTAGACCAGCCCAGCACCTGCCCCTCCACCGGGCGTGCCGCCGGTGGATTTGGCGGCATCGCGGGGTTATTGCATGCCAGCATGGCCGACCTGGCCCGCATCAAGGGCCTGGGGCCGGCCAAGCGGGCAGAACTGGTGGCCGTGCTCGAATTGGCGCGCCGCGCCCTGGCCCAGCAGCTGCGCGAGCGCGAGGCCTTTGACTCGCCCGACGCCGTCAAGCACTACCTGCAGCTGCACCTGGCGCATAAGGGACACGAGGTGTTCGCCGTGCTGTTTCTGGACAGCCAGCACCGCCTGCTGGCCCTGGAAGAGTTGTTCCGGGGCACCCTCACGCAGACCAGCGTGTACCCGCGCGAAGTGGTTCTGCGCGCCCTGCACCACCAGGCCGCTGCCGTGGTGCTGGCACACAACCACCCCAGTGGCAGCGTGCAACCCAGCCGCGCCGACGAGCAGCTCACGCAAACCCTGAAAAGCACCCTGGCGCTGGTGGATGTGCGCGTGCTCGACCATGTCATCGTGGCCCCAGGCCAGGCGCTTTCCATGGCCGAGAAAGGGCTGGTGTGACGTCGCCGCCATCACCACCCTCACCGCTGGGGGCGCTGGCCTCTGCGCTGCTGCGCGCGACAACCCTGCCCTCTGCGCCCGCCCAGGCGCTGCCCCTGACACCGGCGCCCGCAGCCCTCGACAGCCCCCGCGCACAGCGGCGCGCTGCTGCTGCCGCACGCTACGCCGCCCTGCAGACGCGCCGTACCCTGGGGCCCCGTGCTGCCGTACCCAACCCCGCACCACCCGCCAAACCCCGGCGCAGCGCACCCACCCCGCGCCGTGCCAGCCTGCGCCTGAACGCTTTGCAAGACCTGGCCAGCGTGGCACAGCACTTGCGCCAGGAACAGGAACGCGCCGCTGCACAGGCCAAAGCAGCGCACGAAGCAGCCGCGCGCCTACAAGCCGAGCGCCAGCTGTTCAGCCGCAGCGTGGGCGCCATCACGCCGCTGCGCAGCCCCAATCTCGCCACCATGGCACCCGCGCCCACGCTGCCGCTGCCAGTGCAGCACTGGCTCGATGAAGAACAGGTGCTGCAAGAGTCGATCAGCGACGACTTTGACGTGAGCACCCTGCTCGACACCGACGACCAACTCAGTTTTCGCCGCCCGGGCATCGGGGTGGAAGTCACGCAGCGCCTGCGCGCCGGGCACTGGAGCATCCAGCGCCAGCTCGATCTGCACGGCCTGCGCACCGACGAGGCGCGCGAAGCGCTGGGCCAGTTCATTCGCCATGCCCATAAAACGGGCCTGCGCTGCGTGCGCGTGGTGCATGGCAAGGGGCTGGGCTCGCCGGGCCGCGCCCCCGTACTCAAGGGCCGGGTGCAGCGCTGGCTGGTGCAAAAACGCGAGGTGCTGGCTTTTGTCCAGGCGCGCCCGGCCGAAGGCGGTGCCGGTGCGCTGGTGGTGCTGCTGGTACCTGTGGGGCAGCGCCGCCCTTGATGGCGCAGCCTTAGGCCTCAGGCGCTGGCACGATGCGCTGCAGATCCAGCCGCAGCCGCGCCTTGAATCCCTTGTGCGATGCGAGTGCAATCCAGTAGTGGGCGCCATCCCACTCGGCCAGCGTGCCTGTGCCTTCGCTCCAGCGCTCATCGGTGTACAAGTAGCGCACGTTCCAGCCGTCCGCCGTCGGTGTGGCCCGAACGGTGAGCGTGTTGCGAAACAGGTATTCGCCCTCGACATGCTGGTCGAGCCAGAGTTTCTGGTCGATGCTGTAGCCGGTGGTGGAGACGGCCAGCTCGACGCTGAACACCACCGTCTTGCCCACCGTGATCTTGGAGGTGTCGAGAAACACCGAAAACAGCACCGGCGAATGCGGTGCGTCGCGCCCGGCCCTGTCCAGGCGCAACAGTTCATCAAAGCTGCGCAGGACGGCGCTGTAGGTGTCGCAGCGGCGCTCGGTCAGCGTGTAGTGGGTGGCGCCGCGCGGCGCGACCGTGGCCTCGAAATAGTACGAGGCGCGCACCTGTTGCCCAGCCTCCTTGGCGCGCTGCACCGAGGGCGGCAGCGGCAGCGCATCAACTTCAAGCACCCCGTCCACGCGCAGGTCGCCAAACAGAAAGCGCACCAGATTCTGGTAGCCCTCTTCCGAATTGACCACGCCATAGGGCCCGCTGTGGCTGCGGTAGGCAAAGGCGCGCGGCGCACCCTGCACGGTGGCGTTGGCGATCTGCACCAGGCCGTCGCTCATCTCGCCCGCCAGCGCGCGCGACAAGCCCAGCGCGACCGGGTAGTCGCGGTGGTTGGTGCCAACAAAACAGAAGAAGCGCTGCGGATCGAACTTGCCATCCAGTGAATCAACACGCCCGCTGCCGTCCGGCAGGCCCAGATAGCCCGCCATGACCTTGCGGTTGAAGTTGTTCATGTCCCACAGACCCAGCAGCGCCGGCACGTTGAGGCCCGCCATCTCGATGCCGTTGTGTGGCGTGGCGTAGGTGAACACTTTGCTGACCAGCGCACGGTCGTCCGGCGTGCTGATGGCGTCGTTCTGCAGAAAGCAACGGCACACCAGCCCCCCCATCGAGTGCGCCACCAGGTGCACCTTGAAGTGCTGCAAGGCCTGCGCATCCGTGCCGCAGACCTGCGCGCGCAGCTGGTGGATGAGGTCGCGCAGCCCCTCGGCTGCCGCGGTGATGGACAAGGCCTTGCCGCCGCCCAGGTCAGGGTCGGCGCTGTCGTAATAGCGGTAGATGACCACGCTGCGGGCAGGCACGGGGCCCGCCATTTCGGCGCCGTCGGCATAGATGTCGCGGTAACCACAGTCCTTCATCAGGCGCACCAGGGGCGACTCGAACACATGGCGGCGCACCTGGCCGTCCCAGGCCTGGCGCAGCTTGGTTGCGCCGACGTTGAAGCCCATGTAGGGCGAGGACACGGCGTCGGCGATCTCGGCCGATGTCATGGCGTACCCGCGCACGTAGATGATGGGGAAATAGGGAGCGACCAGCGTTGCCATCCATACACCTCCGGTACGTTACGAACAAATAGCGTGCCCCTCGGGCTGCACTGCCAGCGCGCAAAATCTGAGCAAAATCGGCCTCAAACGCCCAGCCATCAAGCGCTACGTGCTATCAATTTTCATATTTCACATTGTTTACTTTACCGTGTCTGCATGGCACCCGCGACCCGGGCTGCGGGCGCTGCACGGGTGGGTTGCGTGCCGGGGTGCAGCAAAAAGACGCAGCCGCAGACAGCGGCTATGCACGCATTGCGGCGTGCGGATACCCCGTGGCCGCACCCAGTTCCGCCAGCAAATGGTCTGCCGCTGCACGGCCGCGCAGGCTGTCGGCCACGGTGATTTTTTTGCCGTTTTTCATCTCGACCTGGATGCGATAGAAGGTGACATGCTGGGTGCCAGACTGGCTGGAGTAGCTCTCGCGCACGACCAGGCGGGCAATGTCCTGGGCCGGGGCCTGGTGGCGCACCAGCATCAGTCCCAGCAGGCGGCGTTCGGTGCGCAGGCCCTGGCGGTCCAGCTGCACCCGCAGGCTGTTGCACAGCAGATAAAAGGCCAGCACCAGCAGGGCGCCGCCCACCCCGCCTGACACCGCCACCACCCGGGCGGGCGCGCCCGCCCGGCCGGTCAGCAGGCCCGCCCCAAAAAAGACACCGCCCACCACCACCAGCAACAGGCCTTCCTTCCAGGCGCGTCCATAGGGAAGGTACAGCCGCACTCCGCCAGGGATGGGCTCCAGATCGCTGACGGCATCGACCTGGGCCGCGTGCATCTGCTGCATGCGCGGGTGCTGCGCCGCGTCCTGCCACAGGCGCGCCGACGACGCTCCCGTGGCGTACACCGGCACGTCAAAGCTGCGCGCAAATTTCAAACCGGGCTCGGCACTTTGCACCTCCAGCCGCCAGGCGTGGTGGGCGCCGTCTGCGGGCTCGGTCGCCGGCAAACCGCCCGGCACATCAAAGCGCATGCCCAGCTGGATGCCATCGGCATGGGGCTCGACCTGGGCCACGCCCTCGGCCTGCCACACCACGCTTTCGCGGGAGCGGGAATCGTCGTCACCCGCCGAACGCGAGCGGTAGTGGTAGATGCAGCGGAGCGTGACGGCAAAACACCGCCCCGGCTGGTAGGCGAGCGGCAGCACCATGGTCGCACCAAAATGCCCGCCAATGGCGCCGGGAAACGGGTCGAGCACCAGCCGCACGTCGCCATAGCGCCGTGCATCCAGCGTGGCACGTACGGCCCACACCAGCAAGCCCGCTCCCACCGCCACAAAAACGGCCATGAGCGCGGCCACCAGATAATCCTGGCGTGCCAGCGCGCGGGGCAGGTTGAAGAAGATCGAGGGCACCGCCACCAGGTTCCACACCAGCGCAAACACCCACGCCACCCACACCTCATAACGCTTGTTCGAACGCACCTGGCCCTGCGCCCATTCGGCCCGGTCCAGCCAGAGCCGGGCCGATGCGGGGGCATCGCCCGCAGCCTCGGCGGCCTTGCGGCCGCGCCACACAAAGAACAGCAGGCCCACGCCAAAGCCGCCAAACATCACCACAAACACCATCTTGAAGGCCAGGAGCCCCGGCCGCAGGCTGCGGTCGATGATCGATTCGTGTGGATTGGACGGATTGACCCACACCGGCACGCTGCGGCCTGTCTTGAAAGCGCGCTCCAGCTGCCAGCCCAATTGCTGCTGGAAGTCGCCGATGTTGTCCGCGCGCTCGCTGATGGCCGCACGCTGGCCCTGCACGGGCTGGCCCGCCCACTCAAACCGGTAGTGCGCCGTGGCACGGTAGGTGGTGGATTTGCTGCCCCGGCTGGTCACCAGTTGCGCCTGCAGCAGCGTGGCATCCACCGGCTGCCAGAACTGCATGCGCGACCAGTCGTACAGCGTGGGCAGCACGCTCAGCAGCAGCATGCCGATGCCGCTGGCGGCAAAGGGCAGCGCAAACAGCGTGGCCAGCCAGACGCCCTTTTTGCGTTGCCCCGGGGACACAGCGGCCGCCTTCGGCCTGCTTATTCTGCGCCGCAGGGTCATTCAGGTATGGCGGGCAAACGGGTCCACCAGCGAGGCCAGCGACACCGCCCCCGGCGCCACGCTGCCCGACCGGCGGGCGGGCTCGGGCGCCTCGTTCACCGGGGTCAGCGGCAGGGGCTGCATGCGGCGGCCATAGATGCGCTGCACGCGCTCGTCCAGCGTAGGGTGGCTGTCCAGCCAACGCTGCAGGGCGCGCAGGGACCCCACATCGACCAGCAGCATGTGCTGCACCGTCGGATGGTCCAGCCCGGTGTGGCCACGCTGCTCGTAGCCTGCGGGGGTGTCGCGGCGCTGGGCCATCACCTTGCGCAGCACGCCGCCCAGGCCGTCGCGGCTGCGCGTCCACTGCACGGCGCGGGCGTCGGCCAGGTGTTCGCGCTGGCGCGAAACGGCGGCCTTGAGCATGCGGCCCGTAAGCCAGCCCGCCAGACCCGCCAGCATGATGGCCGAGCCAAACCACCAGGCCAGCCCCCTGCGCTCGCGCATCTCCTCGCCAAAGTTGTAGACCAGCTCCAGTCCGAACACCATGCCGGCCAAGCGCATCTTCAGGCGCGTGTCGCCCTCGTGCAGATGGGAAAGCTCATGCGCCACCATGCCCTGCAGTTCCTCGCGCGTCAGGTGGTCGAGCGCGCCCTGGGTGACGGCGACCACCGCATCGGCTTCGTCCCAACCGGCGGCAAAGGCGTTGATGGCGTCGGTGCGCGGCAGCACCATGACCTGGGGACGCGGCATGTGGGCGGCAATGCACAGCTCATCGACCACATTGGCCAGGCGCTGCTCGGCATGGGTGACCGAGGGGCGCAGCTCGCGCGCGCCCACACGCTGCGCCAGCTTGACGCCACCGGCACGCAGGTTGGAGGTTTCCACCCACCAACCACCCAGCACCAGCAGGAGCGACACGCCCACATTGGCCGCCAGAAACCCCGCCGGAAAAGGCAGGTGCACGGGCAGCAGGGCCGCCATGGTCCACCAGGCCAGCACCAGCGCGCCGTGCACCGCCAGCACCAGCACGGCCACGGCCAGCGCAAAGGCCAGCAGCAGGCGGCGCGTTTCGCTGCGGGCGCTGTGTTGGTGGTCCCAGAACTTCATGGCACAAGCCCGCGTGCAGAGGATGGAATCAGAACTTCACCTGGGGAGCGGCGCGCTCTTCCTCGCTGCGGGTCGATTCGAGCATGGCAGCAGGCGTGAAATTGGCCAGCCGCGCAACGATGAGTGTGGGGAACTGCTGGGCGGCGTTGTTGAACTCCAGCACCTGGTCATTGAAGGCCTGGCGGGCAAAGCCCACGCGGTTTTCGGTGCTGGCCAACTCTTCGCTGAGTGACTGCATGGTGGCATCGGCCTTGAGCTCGGGGTAGCGCTCGGACACCACCATCAGCCGTCCCAGGCTGGCGCCCAAAGCGCCTTCGGCCACGGCCAGTGCGCCCACTGCACCGGCGTTGGTCGGCGCCACGCGGGCGGCGGCGGCGGCCCCCTGGGCCTGGCCCCGGGCCTGGATGACGGCTTCGAGCGTGGAGGCCTCGTGCTGCAGGTATCCCCGCGCCACTTCCACCAGGTTGGGAATCAGGTCGTAACGGCGTTTGAGCTGCACGTCAATCTGACCAAAGGCATTGGCGATGCGGTTGCGCAATTCCACCAGCCGGTTGTAGGCCGACACGGCCCACAGCACCACCACAACCACCAGACCCAGCACGATCCACGCAGTGACAGACATGCTCCACCTCCTTGAATTTTTTGGTGCCCTATCTTAGAACCTGTTTGTTTCGGCAGAAAGTTCTGGTGGTTTTTGCCTCCAGCGGCCTTCCATCAAACGCTGATAGCTACATTAATGATAGCAATCAGCCGCTTCGGCGGCATCAGAGGCCCTTGTTGCGCATCCAGTCGGCGGTCTTGAAAAAACTCTCGCGCAGGCGCTGGCGCAGGGCCTCGGGGGTCGCACATTCGCCCATGGCCTGGTCCATGCAGGCCACCCACTGGTCGCGCTCCTTCACGCCAATGGCAAACGGCAGGTGGCGTGCCCGCAGGCGCGGGTGGCCAAAGCGCTCCTGGTAGTGGTCGGGGCCGCCCAGCCAACCGCACAGAAACCAGAACAGCTTGTCGCGGGCATCGTCGAGCGTGCTGCCGTGCGTGGCGCGCAGCTCGGCGTAGTCGGGCTCCAGGTCCATCAGGTCGTAGAAGTGATCGACCAGCGCCCGCACGGGGGCCTCACCGCCCAGGCCCTCGAACGGGGTGGGTTCAGAAACAGCGCCTTCAGAATCCATATGAAAACAGGCTCTAGCGTAATACCATAAATCGCTAGCAGCTATAAAATTGATAGTATTTATTCAGCAGCACGTCGCAGGGTGTCCATCACGGGGCGCTGCAGCACCTCGCGCAGTCCCCACCAGCCTGCCAACAGGGCCAGCACGGCACCGGCCAGGCCACCCGCCAGGGGCACCAGGGGCGACGCAGTCCAGGTGAACTCAAACACAAAGCGCGCCAGCGCCCAGCCTACAACCACCGCCACACCACTCGCCAGCACACCAGCCAGCAGGCCCACACCGGCCAGTTCGGCGCGCTGCACATTGCGCAGCAGGCTGGCGCGGGCGCCCAGGGCGCGCATGATGGCGTACTCGCGGGCCCGCTCTTCGCGCGTGGCCGTTACGGCGGCAAACAGCACCACCAAGCCAGCGGCCAGCGTAAAGCCAAACAAAAACTCTACTGCACGCACCACCTGGTCCAGCACACGCTGCACCTGTGCCAGCGTGGCCGCCATGTCCACGTTGGTGACGTTGGGGTACTGGCGCACCAGGGCGTTGTCAAAACCCGCCGTCGTCGGAGCGCGATACGCGGCAAGGTAGGTCACGGCCACGTTCTCCAGGTGGTCCACCGGGAACATGACGAAAAAGTTGGCGTGCATTGAGCCCCAATCCACCTTGCGCAGCGAGGTGATGCGTACCTCGTGCAGCACACCCGCCATGTCAAAACGCATGGTGTCACCCAGCTTCAGGCCCAGGGTTTTGGCCAGGCCTTCTTCCACACTGGCGGCGCCCTGCTCGCCCGGCGTCCAGCGGCCGGCCACCACCTCGTTGTGTGGGGGCTGCTCGGCGGCGTTCGACAGGTTGAATTCCCGCTCGACCAGGCGCTGGGCACGGTCTTCGGTGTAGCTCTCAGGCACGATGGGCTGGCCGTTCACGGCCACCAGGCGGCCCCGGATCATGGGATACCAGTCGTACCGGCGCACACCCGCGTCTTGCAGGGTTTGCTGGAAGGCGCGCTCCTGGTCGGGCTGGATGTTGATGACAAAGCGGTTGGGCGCATCGGGCGGCGTGGCCTGGCGCCAACTGTCGATCAGGTCGGTGCGCAGCAGCACCAGCAGCACCAGCGCCAGCAGGCCCACGGCCAGGCTGCTGACCTGCACCACCGCATAGGCGGGGCGGGCCGAAATCTGCCGCGTCGCCAGCACCAACCAGCGCGGCGCCGTGGCTTCGTTGACGCTGCTGCGCAGCGCCAGCACGGCCAGCCAGCTCAACAAGGCAAACACGGCCACCGCCACGGCAAAGCCTCCCACGGCGATCAGGCCCAGCCGGATGTCGCTGCTGACCACCAGCAGCAGCGCAGCAAAACCGGCCACACCCAAACCCAGCACCACCAGCGATGCCGGGCGCAGCGCCCCCATGTCGCGCCGGATCACGCGCAGCGGTGGCACCTGGGCCAGTTGCAGCACGGGCGGCAGGCCAAAAGCCAGCAGCAACGTCAGGCCCACGCCCAGGCCCAGTGCAGCAGGCCACACGCTGGCGGCGGGCAGGGCCGACTCGACCAACCCCGCCAGCAGCAGCACAAACACGTAGTGCACGGCATACCCCAGCACCACGCCCAGCAGGCTGGCAGCCAGGCCCACCAGAATGAATTCGATGGCGTAGCTCCAGGCGATGGTGCGCTGGCTTTGCCCCAGCACACGCAGCATGGCCGACGCATCGAGGTGGCTTGCAGCAAAACCGCGCGCCGCCAGTGCCACCGCCACGGCCGACAGCAGCGCGGCCAGCAGGGCCACGAGACTGAGGAATTTCTGGGCGCGGTCGAGCGTCTGTTTCATCTCGGGGCGGCCTGACTCCAAGGATTCGAGGCGCACGCCGTGCACACCGGGCTGGGTGACTTCTTTTTCCGCCCAGGCCAGGAACGTACGCACAGCCCCAGGCTCACCCGCCACGGCAAAACGGTAGGTCAGGCGGCTGGCCGGCTGCACCAGGCCGGTGGCGGGAACGTCGGCCTCATTCACCATGACGCGCGGCGCAAAAGACATGAACCCCGCACCCCGGTCGGGCTCGATGACGATGATGCGCGCAATGCGCAGCTGCGCATCCCCCAGCAGCAGCCCGTCGCCCACCGCCAGGCCCAGCGCGTCGAGCAGCGGCGCATCCACCCACACCTCACCGGGTGCGGGGATATCGCGCGTGACCTGCTCAGGCGCACCGGGCGCCAGGGCCACGGTCAGGCTGCCGCGCAGCGGGTAGCCACCCTGCACACTCTTGAAGGCCACCAGGCGGCTGGCGCCACCCTGCGCGTCGCTGGCGCGGCCCATGGTGGGGAAGCCCATGGTGGTCACGCTTTGCAGGCCCAGGGCCTGGGCGCGCTGCACAAAGGCATCGGGCGTGGGGTTGTCGCTGGCCACCACGGCGTCGCCGCCGAGGATCTGCAGGGCATCACGCTGCAGCCCGCCCTGCAGCCGGTCGGCAAAAAAGGCCACCGAGGTCAGCGCTGCCACGGCCAGCGTTACGGCCACGGCCAAAAGGCGCAATTCACCCGCACGCAGATCGCGCAGCAGCGTGCGCCAGCCCAGTTGGACAGTCATCAGATTCATAGGGCACCTACCTTAGCGTAAATACCCTTGCACGGTGGGCGCGCGGGGCTTTGCGCACCCGCAGGGTGCGGCGATTACTCCCAGCGCATGGCAGCAATATCGTGGGCAAAGATCGGATAGTTCATCCACACACCTTTGATGCCCTTGCGCAGCACGGTGCTGATCTGGGGGGCGAAGATCCAGGCGTTGGCAGCATCCATGGCCAGGTAGCGCTGGATTTCCACAAACAGCAACTGGCGTTCGCGGGCGTTGACGCTGGCAGCATGGCGTTCAACCAGACTCCGGAAAGCGGGGCTGTCGTAGCCAAAGTAGTACGCCGGGTCAGCGTAGATCTGGTAGTCCAGCGGCTCCACGTGGTTGATGAGGGTCATGTCGAACTGGCCCTTGAAGGCACCGGCCAGCCACTGTGGCCATTCCACCTGCTCTAGCTGGAGCTCAATACCCACCTTGGCCAGATCGGCCGCCACCACGGGGCCGCCGGCACGGGCGTAGGGCGTGGGGGGCAGGGTCAGCGTCATTTTCAAGGGAAGTTTGACGCCCGATTCCTTGAGCAAAGCCCGTGCCCGGGCGGGATCGTAGGGGTACACGCCTGCCAGGTGTACATAACCCGCATCGGTGGGAGAGAAATGGCTGCCAATGGCCTTGCCGCGTCCGTCCAGCACCTCGCGGATAAAGGTTTCACGGTCGATGGCGTGGCTGATGGCTCGGCGCACCCGCACATCATCCAGGGGCTTGCGCCGGTGGTTCAGCGCCAGCATGCCCTTGCCGCTGGATGCCCCGATCAGCACCTGGTAGTGCTTGTTCCCCTCCAGGCGGCTGACATTGTGCGTGGCGAAGTTGAACAGCACGTCTACGTCGCCCGATTGCACCGCAGCCACTTGGGCATCCGGGTCGTTGATGAAGCGGAACACGGCCTTATCGACCCGCACCTGCGCCGCGCGGCGGTAAGCCTCGTACTTGGCCAGGGTGATACTCTTGCCCTTGTCCCATTGCTCCAGCCGGTACGGCCCTGTTCCCACAGGGTGGCGGGCTGCCTGCGCGGCACTGGCCGGATGCAGGATGACGGCTGTGTTCTCACCCAGCCTGAACAGCGTATTGCCGTCGGGGCGATGCAGTTGCAGCACCACGGTGAGCGGGTCGGGCGCGATGACGCTGGCGATGTTGTCGAACAGGGCCTTGCGCGCCTTGTTGCGCGAATCCGGCGCTTTGGCCCGTTCAAAGGTAAATAGCACGGAGGCAGCATCGAAAACCGCGCCATCATGGAAGTGCACGCCCGGCTGCAGGCGAAAGGTGTAGGTTTTGCCGTCGGGCGACATCTCCCACGACTGCGCCAACAGGGGCGATGTGGCACCGCTTTCCTCGATCCGGGTCAGGCCTTCGAGCACGTTGTAGTGCACCACCTCGCCAATCGACGCGGCCGGTGCGCTGGTCGGGTCCAGGCTGTCGGGCTCCAGCGAGATATTGATGACCAGGGCGTGCGGTGCAGACTGGGCCAGCACCTGGCCGCTGGCTCCTGCCAGGACCAAACCGGCCAGGGAGGCCCATGCGCAATTCAGGGTTCGCCGCGTCAGGTGCACTTCATCTCCCTTGGTGTCAAACACTGAAATCCCCTGCGTATGGCGCCTACTCTTGCCCGCAGAAGCGAAACAAAGTGTGACATAGTATCCTGACGCAAATCAAACAGTCGCCCTGCAAGCCTTGCCTGGCACCCCCTGGCTCTTCTGAACCCTGCCCGCGTTCTCGGTGACCATGCCTTCGTCCAATGTCCAGCCCAAGCACCACGCCCGATGGCGGGCCTGGCCCGCCACGCCACTGGTCGCTCCGCTGGTGTTGCTGGCCGTGCTGGCACTGGGTCTGATTCTCTGGGGCGCCAACGCCCTCTACCAGGAGCGCGAGCAACGCCAGCGCCACCAGATCGAGCGCGAGCTGCAGGCCATCAGCCAGTTGCAGGCCCGCAGCGTGGCCGAATGGCGCGAACGGCGCCTGTCCGACGCCATGGCACTGACGGATGACAGCTTGTTCGCGCAGGCGGTGGCACGCTGGTTTGCCACCCTGGGACAAGAGCCGGACACCGATATTCTGGGTCGACTGCGCACCTTGCAGGAACGTGCCCGCTATACCGCCGTGTACCTGGTGGACCCCGAGGGCGCGTTGCGGCTCACGCCGGGCGACAGCGCGCAAGGCCGCCTGCATGCCCCCGAGCTGCTGGCACTGCACCGCGCGCTTTCGCAGGCGCAACCCATCATGCTGGAGCCGCGCCAGGACAACTTCTTTGCCTTCCCGTTTTTCGGACTGATGGTGCCTTTATTCGACGGCATCACCCCCCTGGGCGCCGTCTGGCTGGTGAGCGATGTGCGCACCTCGCTGTACCCTTTGCTGGAACAGTGGCCCACGCCCAGCCGCTCCGCCGAATCGGCCATCGTGCAGCGCGACGGCAACGAGGTGCGCTTTGTCAGTCCCCTGCGGCACTACAACGACGCACCGCAATCGCTGCGCCTTCCGATGTCACACAGCGACGACCCGGCAGTGCAAGCCGCCACGGGCGTTCGCGGCATCATCTATGGGCGCGACTACCGGGGACAGGATGTGCTGGCCATGGTCAGCGCCGTACCCGATTCACCGTGGTTCATGGTTTCCAAGATCGATGTGGCTGAAGCCTTCACTGACATGCGGGTCCGTGAATGGCTGACTCTGAGCCTGCCCATCAGCCTGGGCCTGCTGATCGTGGGGTCGTTTGCGGTGTTTTGGCAGCGGCGCGCCTGGCGGCGTGAGCGTGCCCTCAAGACCGACCTGCAGCGCAACATGCGCTGGCTGGAAAGTGCCCAGAAGGCGGCCGCAGTGGGTTACTTTGCCTACGACGCCGCTGAGAAATCGTTTTTCATGTCGGGCATGGCCTGCACGATTTTTGGTGTTCCCCAGGGCACATTCCTGTCGCTGCGCCAGTGGATGGACATGCTGCACCCCGACGAACGCGCAAAGACCCTGGACGTGCATACCCGTGCCATAACCGAGCGTACCGCCCTGCGCACCCAGTACCGCATCCGCCGCACCAGCGACCGGCACGTGCGCTGGGTCGAAGTCTGGGCTGAGTACGATGGCAACTCTGAACAAAGCGGCCAGGTACGCATGATTGGCACGGTGCAGGACATCACCGACCGCAAGCAGGCCGAAGAAAAACTCGCCAGCTACCGCGCAGCCCTGGAAGCCCAGGTGCGCCAGGACCCACTGACCCAGGTCGCCAACCGTCTGGCACTGGACGAAACCGTCGCCACGGAATGGACCCGCGCCATGCGCAGCGGCGCACCGCTGTCCGTATTGATGATCGATGTGGACCATTTCAAGGCCTACAACGACCATTACGGCCATGTGGCGGGCGACCTGTGCCTGCAGCGTGTGGCGCAGGCCCTGTCCCTGGCCGTGGGCCGCGTGGGTGACATGGTGGCGCGCTACGGCGGCGAAGAGTTTGCTGTGCTGCTGCCCGACACCGCTATCAGGCAGGCCACGGTCATCGGTCAGCGGTTGTGCGAGGCCGTGCGGGCCCTGAACATCGAACACCTTGCCGCGCACGGCCGGCTGCAACTGACCGTCAGCATTGGAGCGGCCACCGCCCTACCCGCTTTTACCGCGGCGCCCGGTTTGCTCCATGCAATCCACCCCGCATCGGCCCGCGACGCCGCGCGCCACCTGTTTGAGCAGGCCGACTCGGCACTCTATGGCGCCAAGCAATCGGGACGCGACCAGGTGGTTGCTTTTACCCCCGATGGACAGGCACCTACTTTCGCACCAGTGCCGTCGGCGCCTTGATTTTCAGGTGCTTTTGCTGACCGAAATGGTGGGAAACTTCGACGAAAAGTCTTTGGACTGCTGTGCAATTTTCGCCGCCACGCTGCGCGCAACCTGCGCGTAAATCTGCGCCACCTCGCCATCCGGGTCGGCCACCACGGTGGGCTGGCCGCTGTCGGCCTGCAGGCGGATCTTGATGTCGAGCGGCAGCGCGCCCAGGTAGTCCATGCCGTAGTCCTGCGCCATCCGGCGCCCGCCGCCTTCACCAAAGATATGTTCGGCATGGCCGCAGTTCGAACACACATGGACCGCCATGTTCTCGACAATGCCCAGGATGGGAACGCCCACCTTCTCGAACATCTTGATGCCCTTGCGGGCGTCGAGCAAAGCGATGTCCTGCGGCGTGGTCACGATCACGGCGCCGGTCATGGGCACGCGCTGGCTCAGGGTGAGCTGGATGTCGCCCGTGCCCGGGGGCATATCCACGATCAAGTAGTCCAGGTCTTTCCAGTTCGTCTGGCGCAGCAGTTGCTCCAGCGCCTGCGTGGCCATGGGGCCGCGCCAGATCATCGCCTCGTCCTGGTTCACCAAAAAACCGATGGACATGACCTGCACACCGTGGTTGACGAGCGGCTCCATGGTCTTGCCGTCCAGGCTTTCGGGCTTGCGATCAATGCCCATCATCATGGGCTGGCTGGGGCCGTAGATATCGGCGTCGAGCAGGCCCACCGTCGCTCCTTCAGCCGCCAGCGCCAGCGCCAGGTTCGCGGCCGTGGTGCTCTTGCCCACGCCGCCCTTGCCCGAGGCCACGGCCACGATGTTTTTCACACCGGGCAGCAACTGCACGCCGCGCTGCACGGCATGGGCCACCACCTTGGTGGTGAGGTTCACGCGCACGGCCTGCACACCGGGCACGCTCCGGGCAGCCGCCTCCAGGCGCTCACGCAAAGCAGGCTCCTGGCTTTTTGCCGGGTACCCCAGCTCCACATCAAAAGCCACGGCAGCGCCGTCGATCTGCAGGTTGCGCAGCGCACGGGTACTGACAAAATCCTGGCCAGTAAGCGGGTCCAGCACGGTGCTGAGGGCCGCCATGAGGCCTTGTTCGGTGATAGCCATTCCAAATCTCTCCTGTGGGGGTGGTTAGTCTATCGAAGCGCCCAGACCCCACTGGCTGCAGGACAATGCGGCCCGACCCGAAGGAATCACGTGAAATTCAAGATGTCCCCAAATTCGCTGTTTGCTGTTCTGCTGCGCTCGCCGTGGTGGATCAGCTTTGCCCTGGTGGGGGCGTTCTCGCTCGCGGCGGTTGCACTGCTGCCGCGCGACTATGCCCTGGCCGGGGTACTGGGCACTTTTCCATTTTTTGCTGTGGGCTGCGTCGCCGCGTGGCGCCAATGGCATGCTCCCAGCGCCGCACGCATCAACGCCCAACACGCACAGCTGCAGGCCATGCCCTGGCGCACGCTGGCCGATGCACTGGAAGCCGCATGGGTCGCCCAGGGCTACCAGGTGGAGCGCCTCGCGCCCGGCGGAGCGGCCGATTTTGTGCTGACGCGGGGCGGACAGATCCAGCTGGCCAGCGCACGGCGCTGGAAGGCCGCTCACCACGGCGTGGAGCCGCTGCGGGAGCTCCACGCAGCCATGCAAAAACGCGAGTCCCCGGCAGGGCTGTACCTGCTGGGCCAGGGCGAATTGACTGACAACGCGCGCCTGTTTGCCCGCGACCATGGCTTGACCATCGTGCAAGGCGATGCGCTGGCGCAACTGCTGTTGCATTGAACCGCTCCTTTGCGGGTTTTCCCAAGGCTGCAGCGCACGGATGCGGCCGCACACTTGCAGGCATGCAACAGCCTGAAGCACCGCCCCCCTCCGCACCCCG
>JAUYGP010000607.1 GCA_030690515.1 Giesbergeria sp. | reverse complement strand
CAGTTCGCTGTCGATGCCGTTGCGCACCTTGATGACCTGTTTGACCTTGTCGCCGCCGATCTTTTGCGGCTTGCCGATGTCGAGAAAGCGTACATCGACGTTGCGCTTGGTCAGCTTGTTGCGCAGCAGGTCTTCCACCTGGCTGAGCTGGAACTCGGCGTCACCGAACAAGGTGATTTCCTTGTCCTTGAGCTCGATGCCAGCCGAAGTGCCTTTGAAGTCGAAACGGGTGCCAATTTCCTTGGCCGCGTTCTCCACGGCATTTTTCACTTCGACAAAATCGGCTTCACAAACGGTATCAAAAGTAGGCATGGCGGGTTTTTCTCCAATCAGCGCGTCGCGTGGCAAAGGGCCGGGTGCGACAATCCGAGCAATGTTAGTCGAGAAAAACGTGTCGCTGCAGCCGTACAACACCTTTGGCATCGTTGCGCGTGCCGAAACCTTGGTGCGGGTGCGCTCTGCGCAGGATATTGCCGCCCTGCGGGCCGACCCCCTCATCGGCCAGGCGCCCGTGTTTGTGTTGGGCGGCGGGAGCAATATTGTCCTCACCGGGGACGTCAAGTCCGTGGTGTTGAAGGTCGAGATCATGGGCCGCAGGCTGGTGCGGGAGACCCCCGATGCCTGGATTGTCGAAGTGGGCGCGGGTGAGCCCTGGCATGACACCGTGGCTTGGACCCTGGCGCAGGGTTGGCCCGGGCTGGAAAACCTGGCGCTCATTCCTGGCACCGTAGGCGCTGCGCCCGTGCAGAACATCGGCGCCTATGGCGTGGAGCTGCAAGACCGCTTTGATTCGCTGGACGCCATCGACCTGGCCACCCGCAAGCCTTTTTCGCTCGACGCCGCGCAATGCGGCTTTGGTTACCGCGATTCGGTGTTCAAACACGCACCGGCTGCCGTTGATGGTACGGGCAGCCTGCCGCGTGGCATGGGCTTGGCGGGCCGCGCAGTCATTACCCAGGTGCGCTTTCGCCTGCCCAAGGTGTGGCGCCCCGAGCTGGGTTACCTGGAGCTGGAGCGTCGCGCGCAGGAGGCGGGCGCGGCCCAGCCCACAGCGCTGCAAATTTTTAACTGGGTGTGCGACATCCGCCGTGCCAAGCTGCCCGACCCCGCCGTCATCGGCAACGCCGGCAGTTTCTTCAAGAACCCCACCGTCACGCCCGAGCAGTGCCAGGACATCATCGCCCGCGACCCCAAAATCGTGCACTACGCACTGCCCGACGGCCGTATCAAGCTGGCGGCTGGCTGGCTCATCGACGCCTGCGGCTGGAAGGGCAAAACCGTGGGCAAAGCGGCAGTGTATGAAAAGCAGGCGCTGGTGCTGGTCAACCGCGGCCACGGCGCTGACAGCGTGACCGGCGGCGAGGTGATGACGCTGGCCAAGGCCATCCAGACCAGCGTGTATGAGCGCTTTGGCATCCGGCTGGAGCCGGAGCCGGTGGTGGTGTAGATATCAAAATTGATAGCTGCTAGCGCTTTATGCATAAGCGCTAGAGGCATAAAAGACCATAAAAAACCGCCCGAAGGCGGTTTTTTTTGAGTGTACGGCGCTTGGGTTTACTTTTCGTCGTTGCCCAGCTGCGCCAACGCTGCATTGCCGCCCAGCGACAGCAGGCCGCTCTTAGCGTAGATGCCCAGCTTGGCGCGTGTGTCCACGATGTCGAGGTTGCGCATGGTGAGCTGGCCGATGCGGTCTTGCGGCGAGAAAGGCGCGTCTTCCACCTTCTCCATCGACAGGCGCTCGGGGTGGTAGGTGAGGTTCGGGCTCTCGGTGTTGAGCAGCGAGTAGTCGTTGCCCCGGCGCAGCTCCAGCGTCACGGTGCCGGTGACGGCGCGTGCGATCCAGCGCTGGGCACTCTCGCGCAGCATGATGGCCTGGGGGTCGAACCAGCGGCCCTGGTAGAGCAGGCGGCCGAGTTTGAGGCCGTTCATGCGGTACTGCTCAATGGTGTCCTCGTTGTGGATGCCGGTCACCAGGCGCTCGTAGGCGATGTGCAGAAGCGCGAGACCCGGGGCTTCGTAGATGCCACGGCTCTTGGCCTCGATGATGCGGTTTTCGATCTGGTCGCTCATGCCCAGGCCATGGCGGCCGCCGATGCGGTTGGCTTCCAGGATGAGTTCCACCGGGTCGCTGAACTCGATGCCGTTCAGTGCCACCGGTTGGCCTTCTTCAAAGCGCACCGAGACTTCTTCGGCCTTGACGGCGACGTCTTCCTTCCAGAAAGCCACGCCCATGATCGGGTTGACGATGCGGATGCCGCTGTTCAGAAACTCGAGGTCTTTGGCCTCGTGTGTGGCTCCGAGCATGTTGCTGTCGGTGCTGTAGGCCTTCTCGGCGCTCATCTTGTAGCCAAAGCCGTTGGCGGTCATGAAGGCCGACATTTCGGCGCGGCCGCCAAGCTCGTCGATGAAGAGCTGATCGAGCCAGGGCTTGTAGATCTTGAGCGAAGGGTTGGTGAGCAGGCCATAGCGGTAGAAGCGCTCGATGTCGTTGCCCTTGAAGGTGCTGCCGTCGCCCCAGATGTTGACGTCGTCTTCCTTCATCGCAGCCACCAGCATGGTGCCGGTGACGGCGCGGCCCAGCGGCGTGGTGTTGAAGTAGGTCAGGCCACCGGTGCTGATGTGGAATGCACCACATTGCAGCGCGGCAATGCCTTCGTGGGCCAGCTGGGTGCGGCAGTCGATGAGGCGGGCCTTCTCAGCGCCATATTCCATGGCCTTGCGCGGAATGGCGTCGTAGTCGGGCTCGTCGGGCTGGCCGAGGTTGGCGGTGTAGGCGTAGGGCAGGGCACCCTTTTGCTTCATCCAGAGCAGTGCGGCGCTGGTGTCCAGGCCGCCGGAAAACGCGATGCCGACCTTCTGGCTGAGAGGGAGGTGTTGGAGGATAGTGGCCATGTGCAGGTGTCCGTTGCGGTGTGGATTTAGCCGAAGTGGCAGATGTAGTGGTAGGCCTCGGCCACGCGAATGTCGAACTTCGAGTTGCCGGGTACGCTGAAGCGGTCCCCGGCGGACGATTTCACCCAGGCGTCACTGCCTGCCAGCTTGTATTCGCAGGAACCGGCCACGCATTCCATGATTTCGGGCGCACCGGTATTGAAAGTGAGTGTGGCCGGCAGCACTACGCCCACCGATTTCTTCGTGCCGTCGGGGAAGGTGATGCCGTGGCTGACGCACTTGCCATCAAAGTACACACTGGCCTGGGTGGTGACGGACACGCCGTCGATTTTTTCGGTGGTCATGGAGGATGTGCTGCGGGGGACAAACCGTGAATTTTAGGCCACTGGCCTGGCCTGCGCCTGTTGTGAAGGTGCAGACGAAGAAAGAGCCCCGGGCGGGGCTCTTGATGGTTCAGCGCACGTAGGGGTTGTAACGCGGCGGTGGGTACGGGCGATGGCGGCGGTAACCGTCATGGTCGTAGCCGTATTCGATGATGGTGACCCCCGAGCTACCTTGCGGCGCGGCGTACGGCGATGTCACCACACCGGGCTGGGCGTAGCCACCTTGGTCGTAATAATCGGGTTGCTGGGTGGAATAGCCTTGGTCATAGGGAGCCGGGTTGGCTGCAGGTTGTACCTGCACTGCAATGTATCGGCCGGGGTCGGTGGCGGTTTGGGTGGTGTACTGGCGCCCAGCGTATTCGTAAACCACGTTGTAGCCGACGGTGCGGTTCTCGTAAGTGGTTTCCGTGCCGCAGCGTTGTACGGTTTCGTATTCGGGGCGGCCTTGGCCCTCGATATGATTGCCCAGCACTGCACCGCCAATCAAGCCAATGGCCGTGGCTGCTGCGCGGCCATTGCCCTTGCCGATGGCATTTCCGGCCGCGCCGCCTGCAATGGCGCCCAACACCGCCCCGCCACCTGTGGTGCGTTGACCGCTGTAGATAGTCTCGTTGCCGCACACTTGGCGCGGGTAGGCTACCTGCTGCACGATGGGTGTGACCGACAGTACCCGCCCGCGCTCTTGCGCAGCGGCCAAGCCTGCTGTGCCGAGAATGATGGAAAACAAAACCAGTTTTTTCATGGATAAGCCCCTTTCAGCTTGTCTGCCTATAACGCGCCAGACGGGTTAAAAGTTTATCGACACAGCGCAAAGACGGGCCACCCGCTTGGTAAATCGACGTAAAGAAATGTGCACTTTCAGACAGATGGACCGTTTTTCAGGTATTTCAGCCAAGTGGGTTCATCGAAACCGACGGTGACACGCACCTCACTGCCGCTGCGCCACTCGACCACGGGGCGCTTGATTGCGCTGGCGTGGGCCTGCATCAGTGCGCTGGCGCTGGCGGCATCACTGACAGCCGCTTGGGTCACAAGGTCCAGCTTGCGCCAAGTCGTTCCTTTGCGGTTCAGTAATTTTTCCCAACCCGCCTGAGCAACCCAAAGTGCCAGCGCGTCGGCGGGTACGCCTTGTTTCTTGAAATCATGAAAATGGTGGCCGCAACCCTGCGCGCTCAACCAGGCGCGCGACTTCTTCACGGTGTCGCAGTTGGGGATGCCGTAGAGGGTGATATCCGGGTGTTTCATAGTGCCATCATGCGCCAGGCACACGGTCGGCGACAATCCCACGCAGCATGCAAAAGAAGATTCACACCCTGGAAGGCTGGCTTGCCCATTGCGAGCGCCTGCATCCCCACAACATTGACATGGGCCTGGACCGGGTGAGCGAAGTCGCTCGCCGCATGGGCCTGCGTTTTGACTGTCCCGTCATCACGGTGGCGGGCACCAATGGCAAGGGCTCCACCTGCGCCATGATCGAAGCCGTGGCCCAGGAGGCGGGTTATCGCACGGGCGTCTACGCTTCGCCCCATCTGGTGCATTTTGAGGAGCGCTGCCGCATCGCGGGTGATGTGGTGGCAGCAGCCGATCTGTTGCCTCACTTCGAGGCCGTTGAGAGTGCGCGCACGCTCAACGGCAATGATGTTTCGCTGACCTATTTTGAGTTCACGACCCTCGCCATACTGCGGCTGATGAGCCATACGCTGCTGGATGTGGCTATTTTGGAGGTGGGGTTGGGTGGGCGGCTGGATGCGACCAATGTCATCGACGCCGACTGCGCTGTGATCACCAGCATCGACATCGACCATGTCGAGTATCTGGGGCCCGACCGCGAAAGCATTGGGCGCGAGAAGGCGGGCATTATGCGTACGGGTCGGCCCGTGATCGTGAGTGACCCCATGCCGCCGCAAAGCGTGATCGACCATGCGCGCGAAATGGGGGCCGATCTCTGGCGTTTTGGGCAGGATTTCAACTTTGCAGGCGACAAGCTTCAATGGAGCTGGGCAGGCCGGGGTCGCCGCTACGCCGGTATGGCTTATCCGGCGCTGCGCGGTGCCAACCAACTGGTCAATGCCTCGGGAGCGCTGGCGGCGCTGGAGGCCTTGCGCGAGCGTATCCCCATCACGGCGCAGGCGGTGCGCAATGGCCTGTCACTGGTGGAGTTGCCGGGGCGGTTTCAGATCATTCCGGGCCAGCCGGCCCTGGTGCTGGATGTGGCCCACAACCCGCATTCGGTGGCAGCGCTCACGGCCAATCTGGATGCGATGGGGTATTTCCCGGTCACCCATGCGGTGTTCGGGGCTATGGCCGACAAGGACCTGGCGCATATGCTGGCCAAAATTGGTCCGTTGGTAGACCGCTGGTACTTTACGGACCTGCCCACGCCGAGGGCTGAAACGGCCGCAGGTTTGCAGCAAAAGTGGACTGCGCTGCAAATGGTGGCGGGTGGACGGCGGGAGGTGGCCTGTAGCCAGCATGCCAGCCCCATCGATGCGCTGCAGGCGGCCATGGTGGCGGCAGACCCCGCTGATAGAATCGTAGTCTTTGGCTCCTTCCATACGGTGGGCGGTGTGCTGCTGAATGGTGTGCCACGCCTGCAGGCCAAGCATCTGGGCACTTAAGTCCGTCACGGTATTTGCAACTCCATGGCATTTTTCAAGTTTCGGTGGCCCGGCCAGAAGGGGCAGGGCGACAAGGCGTCAAAACCTGCCCGTCCGGCAAAGGCCGAGAGCATCGAGGTGATGCGCAGGCGGGCACGCCACAGGCTCATTGGCGCAGCCGTGCTGGTGTTGCTAGGGGTGGTAGGGTTTCCCCTTTTGTTTGACACGCAGCCACGCCCGATCCAAGTCGATATTCCGATCGAAATTCCTGATCGCAACAAGGTCGCTCCCCTGGTGGTGCCCGGGGTTGAGCCGTCCGCCACAGCGGTCAGCGCAGCGCCAGCCTCTAGCGCCACACGTCCCGCAGAGCGCCCCGCCCACATCGCGGTGGAGGCTGCCAGCGAAGCGCCAGTGGCGCGCGAAGTGCGTCCTGCTGCTACCACGGCGGTTGCGCCCATCCCTGCGCCAGCACCCCCGCCCAAGCATGTCGAGCCCAAGCCCGAGAGCAAAACGCCTGTCGCGCAGCCTGTACGCGCCGCCCCGCCATCGGATGAAGCCGAGCGTGCACGTGCGCTACTGGAGGGGCGCTCCGCCAAGACGCCCGTCGCGCCTGCGGGGGCCGATAGCGAACGGTTCATTGTGCAGATTGGTGCTTTTGCCGAAGCCGACAAGGTGCGTGAAGTGCGCCAGAAGCTTGAAAGAGCCGGAATCAAAACCTATACACAAGTGGTCGATACCAAGGACGGCAAGCGCACGCGGGTGCGTGTGGGGCCGTTCGAGGGCAGGGCTGAGGCTGAGAAGGCCGCGGCGCGCATCAAGGGGCTGGGCTTGCCTGTGTCCCTCCTTTCGCTCTGATTTCAGGGCCTGCACATGGCCGCGCTAGACTGGGTTTTCGTGGCGCTGTTGTTGGCCTCCATGCTCATGGGGGCCTGGCGCGGACTGGTGTACGAGGTGCTGTCGCTGGCCGGGTGGGTGGCGGCTTTTCTGGTTGCGCAGTGGCTGGCATTGGATGCGGCTGCGCTGCTTCCGTTGGACGGCTCCCAGGATGCGGTGCGCTATGCGGCTGGTTTCATACTGGTGTTCATCGCGACCATTTTTGCCTGTGGCTTTCTGGCATGGCTGGGAAAAAAACTGGTGGACGCCGTGGGCCTGCGGCCCGTGGATCGCACGTTGGGTGCCGCGTTTGGCGTGTTGCGCGGTCTCGTGATTCTGCTGGTGCTGGTGGTCATTGCCGGCCTGATGCAACTGCACCAGGCAGATTGGTGGCAGGCATCGCGTGGTGCGGTCTGGCTATCGGAGATGGTTCAGGTCTTGAAGCCGGCGTTGCCGGAGGAATTGGGTAGTCGCCTTCCGGTGTGAAGGCAGTGTGCTGAAGAATGGTCGGCTGAAGTCGGCCATCCGGTGTTTGGATGGCAAGCGGGGCGGTTCCCGCCAATGGATGGAAACCTTATATGTGTGGAATTGTTGGCGTCATCAGCACGTCTCCTGTCAATCAGTTGATCTATGACGCGCTGCTTTTGCTGCAGCACCGTGGCCAGGATGCTGCGGGTATCGTCACGCAGCAAGGGCGCAAATTTTTCATGCACAAGGCCAAGGGCATGGTGCGTGATGTGTTTCGCACCCGCAATATGCGGGCGCTGCCGGGCAACGCAGGCCTGGGTCAGGTGCGTTATCCCACGGCTGGCAATGCATTTAGCGAAGAAGAGGCTCAGCCCTTCTATGTGAATGCGCCGTTTGGCATCGTCCTGGTGCACAACGGCAATCTGACCAATGCGCACGCATTGCGGGCAGAGCTGTTTTCTACCGATCACCGGCACACCAACACCGATAGCGATTCAGAAGTGTTGCTCAACGTGTTTGCGCACGAACTGGAGCGCGCTACGCGGGGCATGCCCCTGCAACCGGACGATGTTTTTACGGCGGTGCGCGCCGTGCACCAGCGTATCCGTGGCTCATATGCCGTGGTGGCGCTGATTGCTGGCCATGGGTTGGTGGCGTTTCGTGATCCGTATGGCATCCGGCCGCTGGCCCTGGGGCGTGGCAAGGATGGCACTGTGATGGT
>JAUYGP010000604.1 GCA_030690515.1 Giesbergeria sp. | reverse complement strand
CCCACGGGGGCCGGATGGATGCTGGCGCTGACCTTGCTGGTGTTGCTCGTGGCGTCGATCAACTTCCAACTCAATCTGGGCTATCTACTCACCTTTTTGCTAGCAGGCAGCGCCGTGGTGGGCATGCACATCTGCCACGCCACGCTGCGCGGCCTGACCCTGCACCTCAAGCCCCCGGAGCCCCATTTTCTGGGCCATAGCGCCACGCTGGTGGTACAGCTCAGCAGCGAACGCCGCACACCGCGCCACAGCATCGCGCTGGCCGTGCATGGCAGCGGGCACTGGGCCTGGACCAATGTGCCCGCCCAGGGCACGGCCAACGTGCAGGTAGCCTTTGCTGCACCCCACCGTGGCCTGCACCGCGTGCCCACACTGACTGCAGAGACCCGCTTTCCCCTGGGCACCTTCCGTGTCTGGACCGTGTGGCGGCCGGCGGCTGAAGTACTGGTCTACCCCGCACCCGAGCCGGGCGCTCCGCCGCTGCCACCGGGCGAGCCCCGCGCGGGCGGCACGGGCAGCGCGCCCAACCAAGGCACCGGCGAATTTGAAGGCGTGCGCGCCTACCGCCGGGGCGACCCGCTGCAACTGGTGGTGTGGAAGAAGGCCGCACAGGCCCTGGCCAGTGGCTCCGACGCGCTGGTCAGCCGCGATGCCCAGCAATCGCAGCGCCACGAACTCTGGCTGGACTACGCCCACACAGGCCTTGCCAACCCCGAGGCACGCCTCTCGCGTCTGGCCGCCTGGGTGCTGCAGGCCGACCGGCTGGGCCTGGACTATGGCCTGCGCCTGCCAGGCCAGGAAATCGCCCAAGGCAACGGCCCGGCCCAGCGCAGACGCTGCCTGGAGGCCCTGGCGCTATGCTGAGAAAGAAATCAACAAAATATGCTTTTAGCGCTTACCCATCAAGCGGTATAAGCTATATTTACAATAGCAAAACGGGGGCCGTATGAGCCTGCGCCAAACCCTTGCATCGCTGCCGCGCGATGCCCGCGACACCCTGTTTTTACTCACCGTCATCGCCTGGGTGATTGCACCGCAGACCGATGTTCTGCCCCTCTGGACCACAGCGTTGGCCACCGCCTTGTTGCTGTGGCGCGGCTGGCTGGCCTGGACGCTGCGCCCCCTGCCCCGCACCTGGCTGCTGCGCATTTTGCTGGTGCTGGCCGTGGCGGGCACGGTGCTCACGCACCGCACCATCCTGGGCCGTGACGCCGGTGTCACCCTCATCGTCGTGCTGCTGGCCCTCAAGACACTGGAAGCCCGTGCCCAGCGCGATGCCATGGTCATCTTCTTCCTGTGCTTCTTCACGATGCTCAGCAACTTTTTCTATTCGCAGTCGCTGCTCACCGCCGTCGCCATGCTGGTGGCGCTGCTCGGCTTGCTGACGGCACTGGTCAACGCGCACATGCCGGTGGGCCGACCACCGCTGACGCAGTCGCTGCGCACGGCCGCCACCATGGCGCTGCTGGGCGCGCCCATCATGGCGGCGCTGTTCGTATTCTTTCCGCGTATGGCGCCGCTGTGGGGCATGCCGGGGGACACTTTGTCCGGTCGCAGCGGCCTGTCGGGCAGCATGCAGGTGGGCACCATCGCCGAATTGGCCATGGACGAACGCGTGGCCCTGCGCGTGCGCTTTGACGACCCGAAAATCGAGTTACCCCAGTCGATGCTGTATTTCCGTGGCCCCGTACTCTCCAGCTTTGACGGGCGCGAGTGGCAGGCCGACCCGGTGCGCGAGGACAGCGCTTTTTCGGGCCGCATGGGCCTGCCCGCGCAGTTGCAGGTGCAGGGCCCGCCCCTGCGCTACGAAATCACACTGGAGGCCCACCAGCGCCCCTGGCTGCTACTGCTCGAAGCGGCGCCCGACAAACCCGAGGTTGCGGGCATGAA
>JAUYGP010000599.1 GCA_030690515.1 Giesbergeria sp. | reverse complement strand
AGGGGTGTCTACAGGCATGTCGCGCGAGTGTAGGGCATCAGCGACAATGCCGCCCATGTCTCAAACACCCATTGCACCAGCCCCCTTGCTGGCCAAATCCGACCAGAACCTGGTCTGGCTCGACTGTGAAATGACCGGGCTGGATCCCGAAGTGGAGCGCATCATAGAAATCGCCGTGGTCGTTACCGGCCCATCGCTGGAGCCCCGGATAGAAGGCCCGGTGCTGGTGATCCACCAGTCGGATGAACTGCTGGGGAAAATGGACGCCTGGAACAAGGGCACGCATGGCCGCAGTGGACTGATCGACAAGGTCAAGGCATCGGTGCTGACCGAAGAGCAGGCGCAGGAACAGATCATCGAGTTTTTGGCGCGCTATGTGCCCAAGGGCAAGGTGCCGCTGTGCGGCAACAGCATTGGTCAGGACCGGCGGTTTCTGGCCCGCTATATGCCCCGCCTGGAAGCGTTCTTCCACTACCGCAACGTGGATGTGAGCACTCTCAAGGAATTGGCCAAGCGCTGGAAGCCCGAGGCCTATAGCAGCTTCAAAAAAGCCCAGAAGCATACGGCGCTGGCCGATGTGCATGAGTCCATCGAAGAACTGGCGCATTACCGGACAAACTTCCTGTCTTTGTAGGGTGCTTGCGGGAAAACCCGAAGTCGTGCGATAATCGCAGACTTGCAATGCACATGCACTGCAATATTTGTGCATCTCCCTTCACACACTGGGTCCGCAAATCCTGGAACAGGCCAAGGCCTTCCATGTTGCGATGAATACCCACCCGCACCAGCGCGACGCTGGCGCAGGTTTCGTTTGATGGTTGATGTTTTTTGACCATTGACGAACCCACCACAAGCTGCGCTTGTGGGTGTTTTCGTGTGAGAAAAATATGACTGACACTTTCCAAGTGCAGGGCGACTTCGCGCCTGCTGAATCCTCCTTTGTTGCCGAAATTTCCGTGCAGGATGCCCCTGAGCATCTGGCCGCCGACGTGACTGCTGAGCCCAATGGCTTTATCGAACTGGGCCTGGCGCCCGAACTGGTACAGGCCGTCGCCGACCTGGGCTATACCCAGCCCACCAGCGTCCAGCTCAAGGCCATTCCCCTGGCCATGGGTTCGGGCTCCGAAGGCGGTCGTTTCATCGATCTGATGGTCTCCAGCCAGACGGGTAGCGGCAAGACCGCCGCGTTCCTGCTGCCCGTGCTGCACACGCTGATCCGCCAGCAGGCAGAGGCCGAAGCGGCTTCCCGTGCAGAGTTCGAGAAGTCTGTAGCCGAAGCCGTAGCGCGCGGCGAGGCCGCCCCGAAGCGTGCCAAGCGCAAGGACCCGACCAATACGCGCAACTTCAAACCAGCCATTCCAGGTGCTCTGATCGTGTGCCCTACGCGCGAACTGGCACAGCAGGTGGCCCACGATGCCATCGACCTGGTCAAGCATGTGCGCGGCCTGCGCGTGGCCAATGTGGTGGGCGGCATGCCGTACCAGCTGCAGATCGCCAAGTTGCAAAACGCCGACCTGGTCGTGGCGACGCCTGGCCGTCTGCTGGACCTGCAGCGTTCCATGCAGATCAAGCTCGACAAGGTGCAGTTCCTGGTCGTCGACGAGGCCGACCGCATGCTTGACCTGGGCTTCTCTGATGATTTGGCCGAGATCAACCAGCTGACCAGCCAGCGCCAGCAGACCATGATGTTCAGCGCCACGTTTGCGCCCCGCATCCAGCAGCTTGCCATGCGCGTGATGCACGACGGCGGTTCTTCGGTGCAGAAGATCCAGATCGATTCGCCACAGGAAAAACACGCCAACATCAAGCAGATGCTGTATTGGGCTGACAACGCCCAGCACAAGCGCAAGATGCTGGATCACTGGTTGCGTGATACGACCATCAACCAGGCCATCGTTTTTGCCAGCACCCAGGTGGAGTGCGACGGCCTGGCTGCCGACCTGCAGCAGGAAGGCTTCAGTGCCGTGGCACTGCACGGCGCTTTGAGCCAGGGTTTGCGCAACCGCCGCCTGATGGCACTGCGCGGCGGTGAAGTGCAAATTCTGGTCGCCACCGATGTGGCAGCGCGTGGCATTGACGTGCCCACCGTGACCCACGTTTTCAACTACGGCCTGCCCATGAAGGCTGAGGACTATACGCACCGCATTGGCCGTACCGGCCGCGCAGGCCGCGATGGCCTGGCCGTGACCTTTGCTGAGTTCCGCGATCGTCGCAAGATCTTTGACATTGAAGGCTACAGCCGCCAGCAGTTCAAGGCCGACGTGATTCCTGGCCTGGAGCCCATGCAACGCATGCCCACGTCGCGCCCTGCGCCCGATTATGCGAACCGTGGTGGCAATGGCGGTGGCGGTCGTGACCGCAAGTTTGGCGCACCGTCGCGCGGTGCTGACCGTGGCGGCTTTGGTGGTGGATCTGGTGGCGGTGGGTTTGGTGGTGGCTTCAATGACCGCCAGCGTGTACAAGGTCGCCCGAGTGATGACCGTCGGCCTGCGCCGGGTGGGTTTGGCGGTGGACGCGAAGATCGTGGTTTTGCTCCACGCCGTGACGGCGAAGGTTTTGGCCGCAAGCCGGGCTTTGGTGAACAGCCCCGTGGTGGCTTTGCGCCACGGCATGATGGCGCAGCCCCGCGTGGTGAGTTTGCTCCGCGCCAGGCGCCATCGTTCTCCAAGCCGGGAGCAGGCAAGCCTTTCGTTCCGCACGATGCCCGCAAGCGCCCAGCCCGCCCCGCGCGCTGATCGTTGCATGAAAAAACCGGCCTTCTAGGCCGGTTTTTTTTCGACCGGTTCAATACAGAATCGAGAGGGGCCAGGACAATGATTGCATCAGGAGGAATTACCGTGTCGCCATCCGCTACTTCAGGCACCGATTTTGAGCACATGTTCGATCTGGCGCCGACATCGCTCTGGCTGGAGGATTTCAGTGCCCTCAAGCAGTTGTTCGATGCTTGGCGCGCCGAAGGTGTTACTGACCTCACTGAACACCTGGCACAGGATTCGGCCAGGGTGCACCAGTGCATTGCCTGCTACAAGGTATTGCGTGTCAATCAGCGCACGTTGGAACTCTTTGCTGCATCCAGCCAGACCGAGCTCCTGGACAGCCTGGACAAGGTTTTTCGAGATGACATGCAAACCCAGGTAGCCCATGAGTTGTCGCAACTGTGGTCGGGCTCACTGGAGTTCACCAACCAGACGGTCAACTACGCTTTGGATGGGCGGCGTCTGGATGTCGGCATCCGTGCCCGCATCATTCCTGGGCATGAGGCCACCTGGAGCCGCGTGCTGGTGTCACTGGAAGACAACACCGCCCAGGTGCAGAGTGCCCTCCGAATACAACGCAGCGAGCGCTATGCACGTGACCTGTTTGAGCATTCTCCAGTCTCGCTGTGGGTCGAGGATTTCTCCGCCGTCAAGCGTCTCATGGATGGGGTGCGTGCCCAGGGTATCCGCGATTTCAAGACCTTCATCAAGGTGCATCCTGAATTCGTCTCGCGCTGCATGGAGGAGATACGGGTCATCGATATCAATCAGTTGACCCTGAAAATGTTTGGCGCCGTGGACAAGGACGAACTGCTCAACAATATTGGGCGCATTTTCCGGGGGGAGATGCATGATTCGTTTGCCGAGCAGTTGCAGGATCTGTGGGAGGGCAAGCTGTTCCAGCAGCGCGAAGTGGTCAACTATGGTCTGTCGGGGGAACCCGTGTACATCCATATGCAGTTCTCGGTGCTGGTGGACCAGCAGGAGAGTTGGGATCTGGTCCTGTTGTCACTGGTGGACATCACGGCGCGCAAGAAGGCTGAGGCTTATCTTGAATATTTGGGCAAGCACGATGTGCTCACCCAGTTGCGAAACCGAACCTTCTACGTCGAGGAACTCAACCGTATCACGCGCAAGGGGCCCTGGCCTTTGAGCGTCATCACCATCGATCTCAATGGCCTCAAGCTCATCAACGACGAGCATGGGCATGCTGCGGGCGATGCACTGCTGCGCCGGGTGGGAGAGGTGCTGGCTAAGGCAGTGGAAGCCTCCGCCTGCGCTGCGCGTGTCGGCGGAGATGAATTTACGGTGTTGCTACCGGGTATCGATGAACGGGGTGCGCTGGGAGTGCAGGAGCGAATCACCTCCCTGGCAGACATCAGCAACCAGTTTTACCCTGGGCAGCATTTGAGCCTGGCCATCGGCACGGCTTCGTGCACCTCGGGCGATCAGGTCGAGGCGACGCTGCACCGTGCAGACAAAGCCATGTATGTTGAAAAGCAGCGCTACTACCAGGAAAAACCCAATGAACGCCGTGGTGGCGGTTGTTTCGGCGCTTGAGTGTTTTGATTGCGACTGCTCTTAGCCCACGTGCTGCCCGATTTCGGGCCAGCGGTGGTGCAGGTAGATCCAGGCCAGTAGCCCAATACCCATCATCAGCAGCGAGGCTGTGGCCAGCAGCAGCGTGGAATGCATGATCAAGGGCACCACCACGCCGGCCACCAGTCCGTTGGCCGTCGATCCCACAAAGGCCTGCAGTGACGAGGCCATGCCGCGACGCTCAGGATAGAGGTCGAGCACCAACAGCGTCACCACCGGAACCATCAGCGCCCAGCCAAAGGCGAACAGGGCGATGGGCAGCATGGCCCAGGCCACATGGGGTGGCAGCAACAGGTTGGCCACCACATTGAGAACCGACATGGTGAGCATGATGAGGAATCCGTGGCGAATCTGCCGCTTGGGTGCAATTCGGCCGGCCAAGCGTCCACTGAGCCAAGCGCCCGACATGATGCCGGAGATCGTGAGCATGAAAAACCAGAAGAACTGCGTGGGCGCTAAATCCAGGTGGTTGCCGAGAAATGCCGGGGCTGCCAGTACATACAAGAACATGCCATTGAAGGGTACGCCGCTGGCCAGTGCCAGCAGCAGAAAACGGGGACTGGAGCCCAGTTGCCAGTAGCCACGCATCAGGTGCTGCACGTTGAAAGGCTGGCGGTGATCCACGTGCAGTGTTTCCGGCAAGAGGCGGTAGTTGGCTGTCCACAAAGCCACTCCGACGGCTGTGAGGAACCAGAAGATACTGTGCCAGCCGGTATGTACATACAGCCAACCCCCCACGATGGGAGCCACGGCAGGTGCCACACCGAAGTAGATCGTGACTTGGCTCATCACCTTCTGCGCCTGGGCCGGTGGAAACATGTCCCGGATGACTGCCCGTGAGACGACGATGCCCGCACCCGTCGAAAGGCCCTGTAATGCACGGAAAAGTACCAGTTGCTCGATGCTCTGTGCCAAGGCGCAGCCCGCAGATGCCAGGGCGAACATGGCAATGCCCCATAGCACCACGGGCCTGCGGCCAAAGCTGTCTGCCAGCGCGCCATGGAACAGGTTCATGAAAGCAAAGCCAAACAGGTAGGCCGAGAGCGTTTGCTGCATTTCAACCGGACTGGCTCCCAGGGCACCGGCGATGCCCGAGAAAGCGGGCAGATAGGTGTCGATCGAGAAGGGCCCCAGCATGCCCAGCAAGGCCAGCAATACGGCCAGCGCCCAGCGGGGCGCGCGCCAGAGTTCATCGGCTTGCGGGTTCATGGTGACAAGAGGGGTGTGTGGTGCGCAGCAGGCGCGGCAAGGGGGCAGGGCATTATGGGCGAAAGCACGGTGGCGTGCAGCGCTCTTGTGGACTGTGTCCGGCGGTGGAGCGGGTGTCATGGATTGAGCGGGTAAGCTGACGCCTGCGTGGTGCGGGGGCTTTTCTTTCTGCACACCCTCGAATTTTTTCAGATGCACCAACAGAATCGACATGAGCAAGGCATTCACCAAAGAAACCGATGCAGATGAAGACGACGGCCAGGTACGACCGCCTTTGCCTGTCGGAACCAAAAACTACATGACGCCCGGGGGCTATGCGCGTCTGCGGTCCGAGTGGCTGGAACTGATGGACAACGAGCGGCCCCGGATCGTTGAAATTGTGCACTGGGCGGCCAGCAATGGCGATCGCTCAGAGAATGGTGACTACATCTATGGCAAGAAACGCCTGCGCGAAATTGACCGAAGAATTCGCTTTCTGACAAAGCGGCTGGAAGTCGCAGAAATCGTGGACCCTGCTGTCCATGCGGGCAGTGAGCAGGTGTACTTCGGTGCCACCGTGACGTATGTGGATGACCTGGACGTGACGCGCACCATCACCATCATGGGTATTGACGAGGCCGACAGCAGCCAGGGACAGGTGAGCTGGATTGCGCCGGTGGCCCGCGCCTTGCTCAAGGCGCGGGTGGGCGATGAAGTCATGCTGCCAACGCCAGCAGGGGCCAGGGCCCTGGAAATACTTGGCGTGTCTTATCCATCGCAGCCCATCAACTGAGTGGCAGGGTGCGCATGGCTCGCAATACGGCGGGTGTGCGGCGCAGATTGCGCAGGGCGGCTTCGAGATGGGCGTGGTCCCGCACGGCAATGATGAAGCGCAGGTCGATGGTATCCAGCGCAGTTTCATCGTCCATGTCCACATGGGTGATGTCTGCTTCCGAATGGGCCAGTTCCGCTGCAATGCGGGCCAGAACGCCCTTGCCGTTGTTGACGGTCACGATGATGCGCGTCTCGAACATGCGTACGGGTTCTTCCGACCAGTCCACAGCAATAAAGCGCTCGCTGTCCTTGTTTTGCAGGCGCTTGGCCACGGCGCATTGGGCTGCGTGTACAACCAGTCCCTCGCCACGGCCCAGATAGCCCACGATGCTGTCGCCCGGGATGGGGCGGCAGCACGGGGCGTATTTAATGGAGATACCTTCACTCCCATCAAGGGTAACGCCCCCTTGTGACACTGTCTCATGGGAGGTGTAGCGCTCCCGCGTCAGGAGCAGCGCATCGGGCCGGTGGCCGTGTTCAGACATCAGCCCGACCAGGCGTTTGGCCACAATGGAGGCAATGCGTTTGCCCAGGCCAATATCTGTCATCAGGTCGCTGCGGGAGCGGCTTCCGGTAAAGCGCAGGAGTTTGTCCCAGATGGGCAGGGTCTCGTCGCTGGAATCGGGCAGTTGCTCCAGCCCTTCGGCACGCAGCGCCTGCGTCAACAGCTTCTCTCCCAGGCTTTCTGACTCGGTCTGCGCCAGGGTCTTGCGATGGTTACGAATCTTGGAGCGCGCCCGTCCAGGGCGCACAAAACCCAGCCAGGCGGGGTGGGGGGTTGCGTGGGGCGTGGTGATGATTTCCACCACATCGCCATTCTTAAGTTCGGTGCGTAGCGGAACCTGCTCGTTGTTGATTTTGGCCGCGCTGGTGTGGTTGCCCACATTGCTGTGGATGGCGTAGGCAAAGTCGACCACTGTGGCGCCGCGGGGAAGGGCCAGTATCTGGCTCTTGGGCGTGAAGATGTACACCGCGTCCGGGAACAGATCCACCTTTACATGGTCCCAGAACTCGGCTGCATCGCGGGTTTCATTCTGGATGTCGAGCAGAGACTGTAGCCATTTCGTGCCCAGCCGTTCTGCCGACGTACCGTCGCCATCCTGCGCCTTGTAAAGCCAATGGGCCGCTACGCCGGCCTCCGCGATCAGGTGCATTTCTTCGGTGCGCATCTGGAATTCGATGTTCACGCCCGAAGGGCCTACCAGCGTGGTGTGCAGCGACTGGTAGCCATTGAGTTTGGGAATAGCGATATGGTCCTTGAACTTGCCTGGCACCGGCTTGTACATCTGGTGCAGTACGCCCAAGGCGGTATAGCAATCCGTGATGCAGGGCACAATGACCCGGAATCCATAGATGTCGGTTACCTGCGCAAAGCTCAGGTGTTTGAGTTCCATCTTCTGATAGATGGCGTAGAGGGTTTTTTCGCGCCCTGCCAGCCGCACCTTGATGCCGATGCGTGTAAAAGCGGCATCGACATCGGCTTGAACCTTCTGCACCAGATCGCGGCGACGGTTGCGAGCCTTTCCCACGGCCTTGGAGAGCGTGACATAGCGCCAGGGGTGAAGATGGCGAAAGGAGAGGTCTTGCAGCTCTCGGTAGGTCTGGTTGAGTCCCAGGCGGTGGGCGATGGGCGCGTAGATTTCGAGGGTTTCGGACGAAATGCGGCCCCATTTGCCGCGCGGCATGTCGGACAAAGTCCGCATGTTGTGCGTGCGGTCGGCCAGCTTGATCAGGATGACCCGTACATCGCGGGCCATGGCGAGCAGCATCTTGCGGAAGGACTCGGCCTGGTTTTCCTCGCGGGTGTCGAACTGCAGTTTGTCGAGTTTGGTCAGCCCATCCACCAGTTCGGCCACGGGTGCGCCAAAGCGATCAATCAGATCGGACTTGGTGACGCCGCAATCCTCCATGGCGTCGTGCAGCAGTGCGGCCATGAGTGCCTGGGCATCGAGCTTCCAGGTGGCGCATTGGGCGGCGACTGCAATGGGATGGGTGATGTAGGGTTCACCGCTGTTGCGCAACTGGCCGAGGTGGGCCTCATCGGCGTAACGGTAGGCTTGGCGCACCATCTCTACCTGGGTGCTGTCCAGGTAGTCCAGGCTGTCCGTGAGCGCGGCAAAGCTGGCCGCAGCCGCATTGGCCGCCGCTGCGGAACTGACATCCGGCACTGACGGGTGCTCACCCGGTCGAAGATCGCCCGCGGGGGAATTGTTCATCACCGCTTTCATGCCTTTAATGTAGCGTGGCTATTGCCTGGGGACTTGATCCATAAAAAAAGCACCGGCAAGCGGTGCTTTTTTCTAGGGGGAGGCGGCAGGGAGATCAGCCGGGAACCTTCTTGAGCATCTCGATGCCCACCTTGCCCGCTGCGATTTCGCGCAATGCCGTCACGGCAGGCTTGTTGCGGCTTTCGATGCGGGGAGCCTGTCCGTGGCTGAGCATGCGTGCGCGGTAAGTGGCCGCCAGCACGAGCTGGAAACGGTTGGGGATTTTCTCAAGGCAATCTTCGACGGTGATGCGGGCCATGGTTTCTCCGGAGTGTCAGGAAATGTTGAGCGACACAAAGGTTTCTGCGCGCGCGCGGCGCTGGGCCGCATATTTGAGTCGCTGCGCGTGGACAATGGCTTTCAGATCGAAAAGCGCACGCTCGAACAACTCGTTGATTATAACGAAGTCGAACCGGCTCACCTGGGCCATTTCCGTGGCTGCGTTCTTCAGGCGCATTTCGATCACTTCGGCTGAGTCTTCGCCACGCCGCTCCAGGCGGGAACGCAGTTCATCCCAACTGGGGGGCAGAATGAAAATGAGCACGGCATTGGCAAAGACCTCCTTGATCTGGAGTGCGCCCTGGAAGTCGATCTCAAGAATGACGTCGTTGCCCTGGGATATGCGCTCCTCGATCGCCTTTTTGGAGGTGCCATAGCGGCGGCCATGCACATTGGCCCATTCCACGAAGGCGCTGGACGCCACCATGGAATCGAATTCGGACTCAGATGCAAAGAAATATTCCCGCCCGTGCTTTTCCTGCCCTCTGGGGGGGCGTGTGGTGTGCGAGATGGAGGAGTGCACCTGGGAGTCGAGTTCCTGTAAGGCTTTGACCAGACTGGACTTGCCCGCGCCACTGGGCGCTGCGACGACGAAGAGATTACCCGGATATTCCATAAGGGGTGAGCGCAATGCGCTATGAAAATTAATGCGTCACTCGATATTTTGCACTTGCTCGCGCATCTGCTCGATCAGTACCTTCATGTCCACGCTGATGCGCGTGAGGTCGAGCGCCGATGATTTGGAGCCCAGGGTGTTGGCCTCACGGTGCAGTTCCTGGATGAGAAAGTCCAGGCGCTTGCCGACCTCGCCGCCTTTTTTTAGCAGTCTTTCGATCTCGTCCAGGTGCGATTGCAGGCGAGTGACTTCCTCGGCAACGTCGATACGGATGGCGAAGGCCGTGGCCTCTGACAAGGCGCGATCCTGTGCGGCCTCGGGCGTAGCCGCGCCTTCGGCCAGGCCCATGGCTTCCTTCCAGCGTTCCATAAAGCGCTGGCGCTGTTGCTCTACCAACAGGGGAACCAGGGGCGTCGCCTGCTGGGCCAAGGCGCCCAACTGTTTGACGTGGCCCCGAAGCATGGTCGCCAGCCGCGCGCCTTCCTGTTGCCGGGCCTCCAGCAAGGCGGTGAGGGCTTGTTCGGCCAGCGCCGGGACGGTTTCGCTCCAGTCTTCGGTGCCTGCGCCCTGGCCGGTGCATAGGCGCAAGACTTCTGCGACGCTCAAAGGGGCGGCCTGGGGCAACCACGAGCGCACGCTATCCTGTGCAGAGTTGAGGCGTTGCAGCATACGCGGCGAAGGATCGGGAACGGACGAAGAGTCGCCGCTCTCGAGTGTGGCGCGCACTTCGACCTTGCCGCGTTTGACCTTTGCGGTCAGCAGGGTGCGCAGCACGGGCTCCATGGCTCGCAGTTCGTCTGGAAGGCGGAATGAGAGATCGAGGAAGCGGCTGTTGACTGAGCGGATCTCCAGTCCCAGGCGACGCCCGGGGAGCGGCCGGGCCTCGGTTTCGCTGCTCCCGGCGCCCGCACCGTGCTGGGCGCTGGCGTATCCGGTCATGCTGTAAACTGGCATTGGACTTTTGATGGTTGCTTGCGATCCGGCGATTATCCGGGTTCTGGTCGGCTCCCGAATCTTCTGCGCAAAATATGTCAAAAATCAAACCGGCACCGCTGCCGCCCGATACCACGATAGGTGGTTACCGTGTGATACGCCGGTTGTCGTCCGGTGGATTTGGTGTGGTCTACCTGGCCGTGGATGCCGAGGGACAGCAGATCGCCATCAAGGAATACCTGCCGTCTTCGCTGGCGACACGCGCACCGGGCGAGTTGCTGCCCAAGGTGCCCCCCGAAAAACTGTCGCTCTACCGCCTGGGGCTCAAAAGCTTCTTTGAGGAAGGGCGCGCGTTGGCCCAGATTTCACACGCCTCGGTGGTCAGCGTGCTGAATTTCTTCCGTGAGAACGAAACCGTCTACATGGTGATGAACTACCTGGAGGGCGCCACCCTGCAGGACTTCATCATCACCGCGCGCGACCTCAAGACACAAAAGGTGTTCCGCGAGTCCACCATTCGCAGTCTGTTCGACGAAGTGCTGCGCGGCATGCGCATCGTGCACCAGCACAAAATGCTGCATTTGGACATCAAGCCGGCCAACATCTTCATCACCGACGACAACAAGGCGGTAATGATCGACTTTGGTGCTGCGCGCGAAGTGTTGTCCAAGGAAGGCAACTTCATTCGCCCCATGTATACCCCCGGATTTGCCGCGCCCGAGATGTACCGGCGCGATTCCTCTATGGGCCCCTGGACCGACATCTACGCTATCGGCGCATGCATTTA
>JAUYGP010000587.1 GCA_030690515.1 Giesbergeria sp. | reverse complement strand
CGAACGACGCGGCCATCGTGCGCACCATATTGGCGCTGGCGCAAAGCCTGGACCTGGACGTGGTGGCCGAAGGGGTGGAGACGGCGGGGCAGCTGGGTTTTTTGCGGCTGCATGGCTGTGAGCAGTTCCAGGGGTTTTTGTGTGGGCGGCCTGGGCCAGTCGCGGACGTGGAGGCGCAGGTTGATGGCGAGGTGTGACGTCGTGCGGAACAAGTCGCTCGCGGGCTGCCGCAGGGGTTGCCCATGCTGATGAGCAACGCCCCGGATCAGCGTATTTCTTGGCTCAGCGGTCTGATGGTCGTGTTTGCGCTGTCTTTGGCGGGTGCAGTGTTGTGGGTCGATGTGGCACAGAACCAGCGCCTGGACGAGCGCCAGGTGCAGCGGCAGAAGGTGCTGGATCAAACGGCTACCGCGTTGGATGAACAAACCACCCGGGGTGCATTGGTAGGTGCCGTCGCGCTCATGGGGTTGACCGAGCCAGTGCTCAAGGCCGTGGCGCAAGGAGTGCAATTGCCGGACGCACCGATGGTGCTGGAAGCCCTGGCCGCGGCGCGGATGCGCTTTGGGTTGGACGGTGCCTACGTCATCAATGCCAATGGCATCATCGTGGCGCACGAAACCGTGGGGCCCCATTCCACTGGCACCGATGTGGGGTTTCGCCCGTATTTTCAGCAGGCCTTGCAGGGCCGCGTGAACGTGTATGCGGCCATTGGCTCGCAAACGCACGAACGAGGCCTGTACGTAGCAGCCCCTCTCTATGCTGGCGCTAGCGCGCAGACGCCGGTGCTTGGGGCGGTGATGTTCAAGATGCCTTTTGCGCCCATTGATGCCATGCTGGCGCGCACCGGCCTGCCCACGTTGTTGCTATCGCCCCAGGGCGTGGTCATATCCGCCACCCGCCCCGAGTGGCTGTATGCCGTGGTGCCGCCCTTGACCCAGAGCCGCATTGATGACATTACCCGGCTGCGCCAGTTTGGCCGCCATTTTGACAATGGGGTGGCGTCGGCACTGCCGTTTTCTCCGCTTTCGTCCGAGGTGCTGATTGATGGCGTGCAGCATGCTGTACAACGCCGCGCAGTCGACTGGAGCGATCCGGGCGGGTCCTGGTCGCTCGTCATGCTGGAAGACGTTTCGCAGGTGATGCCTCTGTCCGATCGCCTGCGCTATGGCGGCCTGGCCTTTGCGCTGCTGGCTCTGCTGGGGGTGCTGGTGCTGGAGTTGCTGCGCAACCGCGCCCGCATGGCAGCTACGCAGCAACGCCTTGCCGTATTGGGCACCGCGCTGGAGAACAGCCCCCTGGCCGTGGTGGTGACCGATGCCCAGGGCACGATCGAATGGGTCAATCCCGAATTTGAGCGCAATACCGGCTATCGCCTGGATGAGGTACGGGGCCAAAAACCTTCGCTGCTGGCCAGTGGAAAGACACCGGTACAGACCTTCAGCGACATGTGGGGGGCCGTCATGACGGGGCGCTCCTGGAAGGGGCATTTCATCAACCGGCGCAAGGATGGAACCGAATACCACGAGGAAGCGACGCTCTCGCCTGTGCTCGATGCGCGCGGCGTCTGTGTGGGCATGGTGGGCCTGCACCAGGATGTGTCGCAGCGCATGCGCGAGCAAGAGAAGCTGCAACGCAGCGAGCGCAGGCTGAAAGAATTGCTGGAACAGCAGACCGCCATTTTTGACAATGCACCACCTGTGCTGCTGTCGTGTGATGGTGTCATGCACCTTTTCAATCCGGCCTTCGTGGCCCTGGTGGGGGGCACACCGCAGCAGTTGCAGGACCAGCGTGTGAGCATGCTCTTTGGCAGTTTGGAGCAGCATGCCGCGTTTGCAGCGCGCGTGGGGCCGCAGCTTGCGCAGGGTCTGCCGGTGCGTGAGAACTGGCCCGTGCAGCGGCTTGATGGTTGCGCGATCGAGGTGCGTATGTCGGGTCGCGCCGTGCAGGTCGATGGATTTTCCAATGCCGCGCTATGGGTGATTGAAGATGTGACCGAGGCGCGTCTGGCAGAGAAGGCCATACGCGAGACGAGCGAGCGCCTGGAGTTGGTGCAAGAAGCGGGGAAAACCAGCGTTTTTGACGTGGATCTGCGCACCGGGCGCTGCATCTGGCGGCAAAAAATTGATGGCATGGAGGGCATCGCAGAGCGGGTATTTGACGACTGGCGCGCCACCTGGCTGGACCGCCTGTGGCCCGCCGACAGTGGTGCGGCCATGGCGCGCATGGAGGCTGCGCTGCAAGGCGATACCAGCAGTTTCCACGACGCCTGGCGTCTGCAGCGTTTTGAAGGGGGTGTGCGCTGGTATGCCTGCACGGCCCACATACAGCGTGATGCCCAGGGCAAGGCCGAGCGCATCGTGGGCGTCAATGTGGACATCGATGCCTATAAAAAGCTCGAAGAGCAGGTCGCGGCACAGGTGCAGTTCCAGCAGGTGCTGATGGACACCATCCCTGTGCCCATTTTTTACAAGGATGAGCAGGGCCGCTATTTGGGGTTTAACCGGGCCTATGAGCAGGCGTTTGGCATCCGGCGCGAGGACTATCTGGGCCTGACGGTGCAATCAGTGACGCATCTGTCCCAGGACGCACGCGACGGATTCGAGGCCGATGCCCAGGCTGCGCTGCAAGGCACCGAAGCGGTGCACCGCGAAACCGTCATGCCCCATGCCGACGGCGAACTGCACCACATGCTGTTCTGGCTACAGGGTTTCCGGGGGGCCGACGGCGCGCCTGGCGGCGTGATCGGGACCTTTGCCGATATCACTGACCGCCAGCGTGCAGAGCAGGAGCTGCGCCGCGCAAAGGAGTTGGCCGAAGAGGCTACTGCGCTCAAGTCTAATTTTCTGGCCAACATGAGCCATGAAATCCGTACGCCCATGAACGCCATCATCGGCATGTCGCACCTGGCGCTCAAGTCGGGGCTCAATCAGCGCCAGCACGATTACGTGAGCAAAATCCAGCAGGCCGGGCAGCACTTGATGGGCGTGATCAACGACATCCTCGACTTCTCCCGCATCGAGGCCGGAAAGCTGCACATCGATCCGCGTCCTTTTGTGCTCGACCAGGTGCTCGGTGGCGTGGTCGATGTGGTCAGCCACAAGGCCAGCGTGCAAGGGTTGGAGTTAATTTGTGATGTGGCGGCCGATGTACCGCCCAACCTGGTGGGAGATGCCCTGCGCATCGGGCAGATTCTCATCAACTACACCAACAATGCCATCAAGTTCACAGAACAAGGCGACGTGGGCATCGTGGTGCGTGTGCAGGAGCAGCACGGCGACCAGGTGCTGTTGCGCTTTGAGGTGCGCGACACGGGCATTGGCCTCACTGCCGATCAAATCGAGCGCCTGTTCCAGAGCTTCCAACAGGCCGATACATCCACCACGCGCCGCTATGGCGGTACGGGCCTGGGGTTGGCCATCTGCAAGAGCCTGGCTGAATTGATGGGTGGTGACGTCGGCGTGCACAGCCAGGTGGGGGAGGGTTCCACCTTCTGGTTCACCGTGCCATTGCAGCGCGGTGCCCCCGCCCGCCCGCTATTGCCCACGCCCCAACTGCGTGGCCTGCGCGTGCTGGTGGTGGACGACAACGCCCATGCCGCCACCGTGATCGCCGAGATGCTGCAGTCGATGAGCTTCGATGTACAACAAGTGCACTCCGGCGCCCAGGCGCTGGTTGCCGTGCAGCAGGCCGGTGCCGAGGCGCGGCCCTTTGATCTGGTGGTGCTCGACTGGCAGATGCCCGGCATGGATGGCATCGAACTGGGACGGCGCATTGGCGAACTGAATCTGCCCCGCTTGCCGCACCGCGTCATGGTCACCGCCTTTGGCCGCGAAGACGTACTGCGCTCGGCGCAGCGTCAAGGGATCGAAGAGGTGCTCATCAAGCCGGTGAGTGCCTCCGTCATGTTCGACACCCTCATGCAGGTGCTGGGCCAGTTGCCGCAGGACGGCGCAGCACTACCGTCCAGTGCGCCGCAGGCTTGCCCTGTACTGCAGGGCGCGCGCGTGTTGCTGGTCGAGGACAACGAACTCAACCAGCAGGTGGCCCGTGAACTGTTGCAGGACGCCGGTGTACAGGTGGACGTGGCCATGCATGGCCAGCAAGGCGTGGACATGGCGCGCAGCCAACCCTACGATCTGGTGCTGATGGACATGCAGATGCCCGTGATGGATGGCCTGGAGGCCACGCGCCAGTTGCGTGCCGACCCGCGCCTGGCAAAGCTGCCCATTGTCGCCATGACCGCCAATGCTCTGGACGCCGACCGCCAGCGCTGTCTGGATGCCGGCATGAACGACCACCTGGCCAAACCGATTGTTCCAGCCAGGCTGTGGGAAGCCCTGCAACGCTGGATTGCACCCTCGGCCTCCAGTGCCCAAGCAGCCCCAGCAACCCGCGCTGAACGTCGCGCGTTGCCCGATGGACTGCCGCCGCCGACCCTGCCGGAACTCGACATGGCCCAGGGCCTGCGCAACGCCCTGGGCCGCCCCGCGTTTTATGCCGAGCTGCTGCACCGTTTCATGGACAGCCAGGGTAATGCTACAGATCGCATTGCGCAGGCCTTGGCACAAGGCCACCAAGAGCAGGCGGCGCGTGACGCCCACACCCTGCGCGGCCTGGCGGGTACCGTGGGCGCCATCGCCTTACAAGATGCTGCCGGCCGCCTGGAAGACGGGCTGCGCAGCCATGCGGCCTTGGCCCCCGGCGGTGTCCAGCCCCTGCTTGACGCGCTGCGCACGGCGTTGGATGCGTTGGTGCAACCGCTCCAGGTCTGGCATAGTGCGCAGGCTCCTGATGCGCAGCACATCAACGAGCTTATCTGTGCGCCCAATGAACAGGCACATGCCACGGTCGCGCAACTGCGCCAGCTCTTGCAGCGTGACGACCCGGCCGCCCGCAGCTTTGTACGCGAGCACGCGGCGGCGCTGGCCCAGGCGCTGGGCCCAGCCCTGGCGGGCGTGCAAGGCCATATTGATCAGTTTGACTTTGAACCCGCGCTGGCCGCCCTGACCGGGTGGCTGGCACAACCACCGCAGATGCCCGGGCACCCCACCGGACACAGCCGAAAAGGGAACAGCCATGCAGCGTGAAACCATGCAGGATTTGCCCATCGAATGGCGCAACCGCCAGACACCCACCGTGCTGGTCGTGGACGACACGCCCGACAACCTGGTGCTGGTGTCTGAACTGCTGGGCGACAGCTACCGCGTGAAGGTGGCCAACAGCGGTGCGCGTGCAATCAAGGCCGCACAGACCGATCCTGTGCCCGACCTGGTGCTGCTCGACATCATGATGCCGGAGATGGACGGCTACGAAGTGTGCCGCCAGCTCAAGGCGTCAGCGGCCACGCGTGACATCCCCATCATCTTCCTGACAGCCCGTGCCGACAGCGACGACGAGCGTCTGGGCCTGGAGCTGGGTGCGGTGGACTACATCACCAAGCCCATGAGCCCGTCCATCGTGCTGGCGCGGGTGCAAACCCACCTGGCACTCAAGGCCACAGCCGATTTTCTGCGCGATAAAAGCGCCTACCTGGAGCGGGAGGTGGCCTTGCGCACTCTGGAGGTGCAGGCCCTGCAGGATGTGACCATGATGGCCATGGCTTCGTTGGCCGAAACGCGCGACGATGAAACTGGCAACCACATCCGGCGCACGCAACTCTATGTGAAAGTCCTGGCCGAGCGGCTGCGCGCGCACCCGCGTTTCGAGGCTGTGCTGAACACCCAGATGATTGAGCTGATCTATAAATCAGCGCCGCTGCACGATATTGGCAAGATCGGCATTCCGGACCACATCCTGCTCAAACCGGGCAAGTTGACCGACAACGAGTTCGAGGTGGTGAAAGAACACACGCTGCTGGGCCGCAAAGCGATTGAGGGCGCCGAGCGCCGCCTGGGCATGCGGGTGCGGTTTTTGAACGTGGCCAAGGACATGGCCTGCTGCCACCATGAGCGTTGGGACGGCACGGGCTACCCGCTGTGCCTGGCGGGTGATGCGATTCCCGTGCCCGGGCGCCTGATGGCGCTGGCCGATGTGTACGACGCCATCATCAGCCGGCGTATCTACAAAAGCGCCAGCACGCACGACCAAGCCTGCAGCGCCATTGTGAAGGGGCGGGGCACCCAGTTCGACCCCGATGTGGTCGATGCCTTCATCGACATCGCAGAAGAATTTCGCGACATCGCGCTGAAGTACCCGGACTGAACCGCGCTGCGCGCGGCCCGTCAGATCAGAAGTTGGCGTCTTCTGCGGGGGCGCTGGTGTCGGTAGCGCTGTCGGCAGGTGCATCACCAGCAGCTTCTGCCGCGGGCTCTTGCGCCGCCTGGCGCAGTGCTGCCTTGTCGCCCGCACCGGCAAACTTGCTGTACTTGCCCAGGATCTGCACCAGTTGCCCGTAAATGCGGGGGCTGCCCGCCAGGCATTCCTTCTGCTCCAGAAAATCAGACTCGCCCGTGAAGTTGCCCACCAGGCCGCCCGCCTCGGTCACCAGCAGCGAACCGGCGGCCACGTCCCAGATGTTCAGGCCGGTCTCGAAGAAACCATCGGTGTACCCGGCGGCCACATAGGCCAGGTCCAGCGCGGCCGAGCCGGGGCGGCGCAGGCCGGCGGTGCGCTGCATCACGTCGCCCATCATGGCCAGGTAGTTTTTGAAGTTGTCACCCGGACGGAACGGGAAGCCCGTCGAGACCAGGCACTCCTTGAGCTGGGTGCGCTTGCTCACGCGGATGCGGCGCTCGTTCAGGTAGGCGCCGCGGCCCTTGGTCGAGGTGAACAGGTCGTTGCGCGAAGGGTCGAAAATGACGGCTTGCTCGATCTTGCCGCGCACCGCCAGGGCAATGCTCACGCAATAGACGGGGAAACCGTGGATGAAGTTGGTGGTGCCGTCCAGCGGGTCGATGATCCAGACAAACTCTGAATCCTTGGCGCCATGCTGGCTGCCCGATTCCTCGGCCAGGATGCCGTGGCCGGGGTAGGCCGTGAGCAGCGTCTCGATGATGATGGCCTCGCTCGCGTGGTCCACCTCGGTGACGTAGTCGTTGATCTGCTTTTGCGAGATGCGCACTGCCTCCACGTCCAGGGCCGCGCGGTTGATGATGGCGCCGGCGGCGCGGGCGGCCTTGATGGCCACGTTGAGCATGGGGTGCAGGTTGGACGACATAGATTGTGCAGGTGTGCGCAACACGGCTTGTGGCGTGGTTGCGCGGGCCAGGAACAGAAAATATCGCAGCCTGGCGATGCGGGCGGCGACAATAAGCCCGGTATTTTACCCGCCCCCACCATTGACTGTGCCTGCGTGCCCATGAAGACCCGTTTTATCCTGATCAATACCAGCCATGCCGGCAACGTAGGCGCCTGCGCCCGCGCCATGAAAACCATGGGCTTTGATGACCTGGTGCTGGTCGCCCCGCGCTGGCCCAATGTGCTGCGGCGCGAGGAGACCATCCAGCGCGCCAGCGGAGCGCTGGACGTGCTCCACAACGCGCGCATCGTCGAAACGCTGGATGAGGCGCTCGACGGCATCAGCCACCTGTGCGCCACGGCCATGACGCCGCGCGACTTTGGCCCGCCCACGCGCGCACCGCGTGCGCATTTTGAGATGCTATTGAAAAAGGAGCTGCCAGCGCTGGATGGTCAAGCGTTGGAGGCCAAAATTGATCAAGAAAAAACGGAGTCGCCTAGCGAGGCTGGCATCGGTTTCCTGTTTGGCTCCGAGCGTTTTGGCATGACCAATGACGACGTGTACCGCTGCCATGTGGCGCTGTCCATTCCCACCAACCCCG
>JAUYGP010000584.1 GCA_030690515.1 Giesbergeria sp. | reverse complement strand
TCCATCCAGTCCGTGGTGGCAGCGCCGTCATGCACCTCACCCAGCTTGTGGGTCACGCCGGTGTAGAAAAGAATACGCTCTGTGGTCGTGGTCTTGCCAGCGTCAATGTGGGCCGAGATACCGATATTGCGGTAGCGCTCGATGGGAGTCTTGCGAGCCATGGTGGATCCTTGATGGGTCGTGTTATTCGGGGTTTCAGGGCACCGACTCGTACGCGGGGGCCCTTCGATGTTGCGCCTGCCTCAATTGCCACAAGGCTGCAGACAAAAATGTCGGCAGCCTTGCGCTTTGACAGAGACAGGTCTTCGTCGATTTAGAAGCGGAAGTGGCTGAACGCCTTGTTGGCTTCGGCCATGCGGTGCACTTCGTCACGATTCTTCATGGCGCCACCACGGCCTTCGGTGGCCTCCAGCAGCTCATTGGCGAGGCGCTGGGCCATCGACTTCTCACCGCGCTTGCGGGCGGCTTCCTTGATCCAGCGCATCGACAGGGCGAGGCGACGGACAGGACGCACTTCGACGGGCACCTGGTAGTTGGCACCGCCGACACGGCGGGACTTGACTTCGACCATGGGCTTGACGTTGTTGATGGCAACCACGAAAGCTTCCAGCGGATCTTTGTCAGGGTGCTTTTTCTCGATCAGTTCCAGGGCACCGTAAATGATGCGCTCTGCAACCGCCTTTTTGCCGCCTTCCATGATCACGTTCATGAATTTGGACAGCTCGACATTGCCGAATTTAGGGTCCGGCAGAATTTCACGTTTGGGGACTTCGCGACGACGTGGCATTTTTCACCTCTTAATTGCTTCAGTTGGCGTCTTTTCAGACACCGCGAGATCCATCATGAATCCCACTTACTCGACCCACACGAAACATTCGCGCTTGGGGTCACTTCGTTTGACACCGCCTGCCAGGCGAATCAAACACCGACTGTCTTTGCTGAAAAGCGCAGGGCTTATTTGACCTTGGGCTTCTTGGCACCGTACTTGGAGCGCGACTGCTTGCGGTCTATCACGCCTTGCAAGTCGAGCGAACCACGCACGATGTGGTAACGCACACCAGGCAAGTCCTTGACACGACCGCCGCGAACCAGCACAACGCTGTGTTCTTGCAGGTTGTGGCCTTCGCCGCCGATGTAGGAGATGACCTCAAAACCGTTGGTCAGGCGCACCTTGGCGACCTTACGCAGAGCGGAGTTGGGCTTCTTGGGCGTCGTGGTGTACACACGGGTGCACACACCGCGGCGCTGCGGCGAGTTTTCCATCGCCGGACTCTTGGATTTGGTCTTCTCGACCTCACGCCCGTGACGCACGAGCTGGTTAATGGTTGGCATGAACTATCGCCCCTAAACGTAAAATACGAAAACGTGAAGCCCTTCGGAAATTCCGAAAAGCCTTCAACTGTAGCAGATAGGTAAGTGCTCGGCAAGCCCTGATGGGCCGCTCCGGTGGCTCGCGCTTACTTGATCCAAAGGCGAATGCCATCCCAGGCACGCCCCAAAAGGCCCGCCTGCTCCACCGCCTCCAGAGCCACCAGCGGTACTTCGCGCACCGTTTGGTCACCCAACACCACCTTGAGGGTGCCGATTTCCTGCCCTTGGGTAAAAGGCGCCACCAACGGGTCGGGGCGTGCGATCTGCGTAGTCAGCTTGCCCGCACTGCCGGCAGGCACGGCCACCACGATGGCCTCGGGGCGACCGATCTTGAGCTGGGAGGCCTTGCCTTTCCAGACCGCGGGGGTATCCACGCTCTGGCCCACATCAAACAGCTTGACGGCATCAAAGGCGGTGTAGCCCCAATTCAACAGCTTCTGGCTTTCGTTCGCGCGCGCATTCTCGCTGGACGCCCCCAGAACAATGGAAACCAGGCGGCGCGCGCCCACATTGGGAAAGTCGCGCTTGGCCGTGGCGACGAGGCAGTAGCCTGCGGCTTCGGTGTGCCCGGTCTTGAGGCCGTCCACGCTAGGGTCGCGGTACAACAGCAAATTGCGGTTGTTGCTGTTGGACGCCGGGGTGCCTTCGTAGCGATACTGCTTGGTGGCGTAGTAATGCATGTACTCCGGGAAGTCCTGCATCAGCCGGGACGCCAGGATGGACAGATCACGCGCCGTGGTGGTGTGCCCGGCCTCGGTCAGGCCCTCGGGGTTCTTGTAGGCTGTGTTCTTCATGCCCAGGGCGCGGGCCTGGTCGTTCATGAGCTTGACAAAGTTCTCCACCGTGCCGCCCACACCTTCGGCCAGGGCCATGGTGGCGTCGTTGCCGGACTGCACGATCATGCCCTTGAGCAAGTCATCCACGGGCACCTGCATCTTGGGGTCGATGAACATGCGCGATCCGGGCATCTTCCAGGCACGCACGCTGACGGGCAACTTTTGCTGCAGGTTGATTTTCTTGGACCGCAGCGCGTCAAACACCAGGTAGCCAGTCATCAGCTTGGTCAGGGAGGCTTGCTCGACAGGCGCATCGATGTCCTTGCCCGCCAGAGTCTGGCCGGCCGTCACATCGACCAGCATATAGGCGCGGGCCGCAATTTCAGGGGGCTGGGGGGCTTGCGCATGCGCTACCAGGGCACAGGACGCCACACCCAAAGACACCAGAAGAGACCGCAACGTAGAAAAAATTCTGTTCATTCAAAAAGCCATGGAGAGAAGAAAAAGATGCGCATGCAAAAAGTGCGCGAGGGGCGCAAAGCGCCGATGGCGGGCGCATCAGGCGCCCGATTGCAGGTGGCGAACCACCAGTTCCTTGAGAAGATGCAATTGTCCGTGAAAGAAATGCCCGCCTCCCGGAATGACTGTGACAGGCAGTGTCTGCGGACGCGCCCAGTCCATCACCGACGACAGCGGCACGGTATCGTCCTGCTCGCCATGCAACACCAAGGTACGCAGATGTGCCGCGGGCGGAACCGGCGCCACCGTGAAGCGACTGGCCGCCGTACCCACCAGCACGGCATGCTCTGCCGGCCGCTCGTCCCACAGGTCGGCCAGCACATGGCTGGTCACAAAGGCGCCAAAGGAGAACCCGGCCAGGGCGATCGGACCTTCGGGCGCCACCTGGCGCAGCACGGCCAGCATATCCAGCCGCTCGGCACGCCCTTCGTCGTGCACACCGGCACTGGCACCCACGCCCCGAAAGTTGAAACGCACCGCGCTCCAGCCACACTGCACAAAGGCCCGCGCCAGCGTTTGCACCACCTTGTTGTCCATGGTGCCGCCAAACAGGGGGTGCGGGTGGGCAATCACGACCACGCCACGGGGCGCGGCGCCTGCAGAGACATCGCGCTGCGCCTCAATGGCGCCTGCTTCACCCTGGAGCAGTAATTTTTCGGTTTGTGCGTTCACTGGATACTATTTATTTGATAGCTGCTTGCGCTCGCAAATAGGGCGCTAGAGGCCAAAAATCCATATATTTGAAAGGAGATAGAGGCCGGATCAGCGCCCAAGTTCCGGTGGAGTGCGCAAACGCTCCACCACATGCCCGTTCTTGAGGTGCGATTCGACGATCTCATCAATGTCGGCCGCATCCACATAGCTGTACCACACGCCCTCGGGGTAGACCACGGCCACAGGCCCTGCCGCGCAGCGGTCCAGGCAGCCCGCCTTGTTCACGCGCACCTGACCCGGCCCTGCCAGGCCCGCTTGCTTGACCTGGGCCTTGCAGCGCTCGAACGCCTCTTGCGCGCCGTGCTGCGCGCAGCAGTTCTCGCCGTTGGCTCGCTCATTCAGACAAAAAAAGATGTGGCGCGCGAAGTACCCGGGCGCGTTGGATGTTGTGTCGCTCATGCCACTATTTTAGGAGGCTGTCGGACTTGGAAGCACCGCTGCGCCGCGACGCCCGCAACAGCACATACACCAGCGTGGCAAAAGGCCACAGCCAGCCCAGCCACTGGCCCAGACCGTAAAAACGAATGAAGCGCCCCTGCTCCCAGACCAGCAGGGTCTGGGCGAAGTAAGCGCTGGCAGGGGCATCGTTGAGCAGCGCCAGATGAACGGTGAGCAGCACCAGCAACAGCACGGCACAAACCCGCTGCGGCAGGGCGACCATCAAGGCCGCCAGCACCATCCCAAGCCAGATACCCGCGCGCACCGGCATGCCCAGCCAGGCCCAGGCATGGGTTGGGCCATAACTCAGCGCGGCTGATAGTGCCGTGGCCGCAATCCCCACCAGGGCAATGCCCAGCACCAGCACCACACGGCGCCCCCGGTGGCGCACCATGCTGAAAGCCAGCAGGCAGGGCACGAGCAGCCCCAAGGCCACGCACAGCAATTCAGCCACGGGCGAGAGCGGTTGCAAGGGGGCTTCACGCACCGGCAGCCACGCCAGAAACGGCGTATCCGCCAACAACTCGGCCAGGGCAGCTTCCAAGCGTTCGAGCACCTGGCCCAGGCCAAAAGGCTCGGCCGCCGGAAACAGCAGCGCCCAGGGCCACAGTGCCAGCAGCACCAGGGCGCCCCGCGCATCGTGCGCAAACCAGCGCGCGCGAAAGCGGCTCCAGCGGTCGATGGCCCCCAGGCGCTCCAGCAGGGCTGCACTGAGCGCCCCCAGCAAGGCACCCGCCGCATTGAGGGCCAGATCCAGGTTGGAAGGCACGCGCTGGGGCAGGTAGATTTGCAGAAATTCGAGCAGCAGCGACAGCATGCCGCCCGCCAGCAGCGCCAGCGGCACTGCCCCCCAGCCCCGCCCCGTGCGCAGCATCGCCAGCGCCAGCAAAAAGCCCAGCGGCCCATAGCCCACCACGTTGGTGGCCACGTCAAAACCCGTCCAGTACGGCGGAGGCAAGGGCGCCACCAGAAAAACCCAGGGCGGTATCCCCTGCGCGCGCCAGCCCATGAACGGGAACAGGCTGGCAAAGACGATCAGTGCGGTATAGACCAGCGCCAGCGGCCAGGCAGAGGTTTTATGCACGGATCGGTCTCTGCGATGCGCCTCAGAACGGCTTGACCACCACCAGCACCACCACGGCCAGAAGCATCAACACCGGTGCCTCATTGAACCAGCGAAACCACCGGTGGCTGCGGTGGTTGGTGCCCGCCACAAACTGCCGCAACTGCACTCCGCAGGCATGGTGATAGGCCAGCACCAGCACCACAATGGCCAGCTTGGCATGCATCCAGCCATTGCCCGGTCCCCAACCAATGCCGTAGCCCAGCCACAGCCACAGGCCCAAGCCCACGGCAGGCACCATCAGTAACGTGGTAAAGCGCATGAGCTTGCGCGCCATGAGCAGCAGTCGGTCGCGTTCAGCGGCCGATCCGGGCGCCACCATGGCCAGGTTCACGAAAATGCGTGGCAGATAGAACAGGCCGGCAAACCAGCTGGCCACGAACACGATATGGAAGGATTTGACCCAGAGCATGCCGCCAGTTTAGTGGTGCACAGAACAAGCCGCTCAAAAAAAGCCCGGCAGACATGCCGGGCCAGGAAAGCCCGGGGCCGGTTTGCGCCCCCAGGCCCCGCTCAGGGAGGAAAAGCGGGGGGTAGCAGGTCTACCCGCCGCTAATCTAGCACTGCGTGCGCCGGTGTTCAAGCACCTGCGCACGTTCTTTACGCAGCCAGATCAGGCACAATTTTCCCCATGCACCTCTCCAGCCCCACCCCTTTTCCCGCCAACCGCCCGCGCCGTCTGCGCCGCGACACCTTTACCCGTAACCTGGTGCGCGAGCACCACGTGACGCCGCACGACCTGATCTACCCGGTGTTTGTGCTGGACGGCGCGGGCCGCCGTGAGGCCGTCGCCTCCATGCCGGGCGTGGAACGCCTGAGCCTGGACCTGCTCCTCCCCGTGGCTGAGGACTGCGTGAAACTCGGTATCCCGGTGATGGCCCTGTTCCCGGTGATCGACGCCAGCCTCAAGACACCCGACGGCAAGGAGGCGCTCAACCCGGACGGCCTGGTGCCGCGCGTGGTGCGCCGCCTCAAGCAAGAATTTCCCGACCTGGGCGTAATGACCGATGTGGCCCTCGACCCCTTCACCAGCCACGGCCAGGACGGCCTGCTGGACGACACCGGCTACATCCTGAACGACGAGACCGTGGAAGTGCTCACCGGCCAGGCCCTGACCCAGGCCGAGGCCGGCGTGGACATCGTCGCGCCCAGCGACATGATGGACGGGCGCATCGGCGCCATCCGCGAAGCGCTGGAAGCGCACGGCCACGTGCACACGCGCATCATGGCCTACAGCGCCAAGTACGCCAGCGCCTTCTACGGCCCGTTCCGCGACGCTGTGGGCTCGGCCGGCAACCTGGGCAAGAGCAATAAAAAGGTCTACCAGATGGACCCGGGCAACAGCGACGAAGCGCTGCGCGAAGTGGCCATCGACATTGCCGAAGGCGCTGACATGGTGATGGTCAAGCCTGGCATGCCCTACCTCGATATCGTGCGCCGCGTGAAAGACGAATTCCGCGTACCCACCTTTGCCTACCAGGTGAGCGGCGAATACGCCATGCTCAAGGCCGCGGCGCAAAACGGCTGGCTGGACCACGACGCCGTGATGCTCGAGAGCCTGCTGGCCTTCAAGCGCGCAGGCGCCGATGGCGTGCTCACCTACTTCGCCCGTGATGCCGCACGTTTACTCCTAAATTCATAGCTATTAGCGCAATATCTACGGGCGCTACATGCCGATTTGACTCATATTTTGTCATGACAGGCCGGCAACAAAGCTCCCCCCAACCGTCGCTACTGGCCCTGGCAGGCACGGTACTGCTGTACATGGCGCTGGCCGAAACCACAGCCACGCCCCTGCCCGGCCAGGAACTGGGGCAACTACTGCAGCCGGCCAGCGGGCTGGCCCTTGTACTGCTGATTGTGGGTGGACGGCAACTGGCACCCGCCCTCTTTATTGGCAGTCTGCTCAGCGCCCTGCTGGCAGGCGATGCGCCGCAGGCCGCGCTGGCCACAGCGCTGGGCGCCGTCACGGCGGCCTGGCTCTCTTGTGTACTCCTGCTGCGCCAACCCGACTTTGACCGGGACCATCCCAACTTCAAGGTCATTCGGCACGTGCTGCTGTGGGTCTGCGGCGTCGGCGCGGGTGCGGGCGCACTGGTAGCCAGCACGGGGCTGCTGCTGGCGGAAGCAATCGCCCCACCGGCCTGGGCCGAGCATCTCCTGCATGGGTGGCTGGGTGGCTCCCTGGGCAGCCTGCTGATCGCACCCGTGGTCATGTCCTACCGGCGGGCACTGCGCTCGCCCGAACCGCTGCGCCGCATGGACGAAGGTATTTTGGTCTGGGTGCTGACCATGGCATTCGCCGTAGCCATTTTTGGCAACACCCAAAACCCCGTACTGGCTCCACTGGCCAACGCCTATTGGATGTTCCTGTTCGTCAGCTGGTCAGGCGTACGCCTGGGCCTGCTCTCCACAACAGCGTTGCTGTGCATGATCGCGTTACAGGCCCTGTGGGGCACTTACCAGCGCACCGGTTTTTTTGCCCGCGACATCACCGCCAACCACGGCTTTGGCTACTGGTCGTTCATGATGATCCTGGCGGTGGTGGGCCTGTCACTGGCGGCCTACATTGCCGAGCGCCGTCGCCAGAAAGCCGCACTGCGCGTGGCCGCCATCGCCTTTGAATGCCAGGAGGGAATGCTCATCACCGACAAGCATTCCGTGATTTTGCAGGCCAACCAGTCGTTTTTGCTCATGTCCGGCTATGCGGCACCCGAGGTGCTGGGCAAAACCCCGCATTTTCTGCAGCCTTCGGCCGACACCATCCCCGACGCCCCCGCGCCGCCCCCGCTCCTGGACTTCGCCCCCCGCCAGGCCCTGCAACGCCGTGAATGGCTGCGCCGCAAATCGGGCGAGGTCTACCCGGCCTGGATCACGATCAGCCCTGTCCAGGACCTACAGGCGCACACCACGCATTACGTGGTAACCATGACCGACATCACCAACCTGCACCAACAAGAGGCCCAGCGCCGCCAGATGGAACAGGCGCAGCGCGACGCACTGGTGCAGGAAGTGCACCACCGCATCAAGAACAATCTGCAAGGCATCATGGGCATGCTGCGCACACTCGACCACCAGCACCCGGACCTGCACGGGGCCATCACCCAGGTCATCGGGCAAATCCACAGCATCGCCGTCATCCACGGCCTGCAAGGCCGCGCCAACGCTGATCAAGTGCGGCTGTGCGAACTCACCAGCGCCGTGGCAGCCAACATCGAGTCGCTCTGGCACACCCCCATCCACGTGGATATTCCTGCCTCCTGGGAGGCGTGCCGCATCACCCCCACCGAAGCCGTCCCTGTGGCTCTGGTGCTCAACGAGCTGATGCTCAACGCCG
>JAUYGP010000583.1 GCA_030690515.1 Giesbergeria sp. | reverse complement strand
TTCATGGGCTACCTGCTGCCCTGGGGTCAGATGTCGTACTGGGGCGCCCAGGTCATTGTGAACCTGTTCTCTGCCATCCCGTTTATCGGCCCCGACCTGGCCCTGCTGATCCGTGGCGACTTCGTGGTGGGTGATGCCACTCTCAACCGCTTCTTCAGCTTCCACGTCATTGCCGTGCCCCTGGTGTTGCTGGGTTTGGTAGTGGCCCACTTGCTGGCCCTGCACGACGTCGGTTCCAACAACCCTGACGGCATCGAAATCAAGGGCCCCAAGGCGCCCAAGGATGCCAAGGGCCATCCGCTGGACGGCATTCCTTTCCATCCCTACTACACGGTGCACGACATCCTGGGTGTTTGCCTGTTCCTGATGGCTTTCACCGCAGTGATCTTCTTTGCGCCTGAGGCTGGTGGCTACTTCCTCGAGTACAACAACTTCATCCCGGCGGATCCGCTGCAAACGCCTTTGCATATTGCGCCGGTTTGGTACTTCACGCCGTTCTACTCGATGCTGCGTGCCATCACCACCGAAATGATGTACGCACTGATCGCCTGTGTGGTGCTGGGCGCTCTGTTCGGTGTGGTTAAAGGCCGCATGCCTGCCATCTTCAAGGGTGCCATCCTGGTGGCCGCTGCTGTAGCCGTGGCGCTGATGCTCTCGATTGATGCCAAGTTCTGGGGCGTGGTGGTGATGGGCGGTGCCGTGATCATCCTGTTCTTCCTGCCCTGGCTCGATTGCAGCCCGGTCAAGTCGATCCGCTACCGTCCAAGCTGGCACAAATACGTGTATGCCGTGTTTGTCGTCAACTTCGTCATCTTGGCTTACCTGGGTGTGCAGGCGCCGTCGGCCATTGGCGAGCGCGTGTCACAGGTCGGAACGCTGTTGTATTTTGGCTTCTTCCTGCTGATGCCCTGGTGGAGCAGCCTGGGCGAACCCAAGCCAGTGCCTGACCGTGTCACGTTTGCAGCGCATTGAGCCGGAGCCGAACATTATGAAAAAAATCCTTCTTTCATTCATCGCCGCGCTCGGCTTGGTGGCTGGCGCAGCGCACGCTGCCGGCGGCGGCATGGCCTGGGACAAGGCGCCCAGCAAGAGCAACGACCTTGCGGCATTGCAAAACGGTGCCAAACTGTTCGTTAACTACTGTGTGGGTTGTCACTCGGCAGCCTTCATGCGTTACAACCGCCTCAAGGACATCGGCCTGACCGAGCAGCAGATCAAGGACAACCTGCTGTTCACCACCGACAAGATCGGTGAGACGATGAAGGCCAACATCGATCCCAAGCAGGCCAAGGCCTGGTTTGGCGCCAATCCGCCCGATCTGACCGTGATCGCACGCTCGCGTGCAGGCGCTGGCGGTTCGGGTTCGGACTACCTGTACACCTTCTTGCGCACTTTCTACCTCGACGACACCAAGGCCACCGGCTGGAATAACCTGGTGTTCCCTAACGTGGGCATGCCACACGCGCTGTGGCAATTGCAGGGCGAGCGCCGTCCGGTGTTTGAGGAAGTGCAAAGCCACGGCCAGACCACCCACGTGTTCAAGAGCTGGGAGCAGGTTGCTCCAGGTCAGATGAGCGCGCAGGAATACGACCAGGCCGTTGGCGATCTGGTAGGTTACCTGCAGTGGATGGGTGAGCCCGCCCAGAACACCCGGGTGCGCATTGGGGTGTGGGTGCTGATCTTCCTGGCCGTTACCACGGTTTTCGCCTGGAAACTCAACGCGGCTTTCTGGAAAGACGTCAAGTAAAGTTCACCTTGTCATGCCGCGCCCTCGGGCGTGGCCCTGTTTTTCTAGAGTGGGCGCTTCGTGCGTTCCACTCTTTTGGTTTTTAGGAGTCTCTTGCCATGATGGTGCTTTATTCAGGTACGACCTGCCCCTTCTCCCACCGCTGCCGGTTTGTTTTGTTTGAGAAAGGCATGGACTTCGAAATCCGCGACGTCGATCTCTACAACAAGCCTGAAGACATCAATGTCATGAACCCGTACGGCCAGGTTCCGATCCTGGTCGAGCGCGACCTGATCCTGTACGAGTCGAACATCATCAACGAGTACATCGACGAGCGTTTTCCGCACCCGCAACTGATGCCCGGTGACCCGGTCGACCGCGCCCGTGTGCGTCTGTTTCTGCTCAATTTCGAGAAGGAGCTGTTTGTCCACGTGAACACGCTCGAATCGCGTGCCAGCAAGGGCAACGAGAAGGCGCTGGAAAAAGCACGTTCGCATATCCGTGATCGCCTCACCCAGCTGGCCCCGGTGTTTTTGAAGAACAAATACATGCTGGGCGACAACTTCTCTATGCTTGACGTTGCTATTGCGCCCTTGCTCTGGCGCCTGGACTACTACGGCATCGACCTCAGCAAGAACGCTGCGCCGCTGCTCAAGTATGCTGAACGCATCTTCTCGCGTCCCGCCTACATCGAGGCGCTCACGCCCTCGGAAAAGGTCATGCGCAAATAAGGCGCAGTACGTTACCCTTCCTTTACGCACGCAGGCCCATGAACGCACCGGAATCCACCACCACACGCCCCTACCTCATTCGGGCATTGCACGAATGGTGCACCGACAACGGGTTCACGCCCTATGTCGCTGTGCGGGTGGATGATTCTGTGCAGGTGCCGCGTGAGTATGTGAACGACGGTGAAATCGTACTGAACGTCGGCTTTGATGCCACCAGCAGCCTGCAGCTGGGCAACGACTACATCGAGTTCAAGGCGCGTTTTGGTGGGAAATCTCGCGACATCCTCGTTCCCGTGGGGCGTGTGGTTGCCATCTATGCCCGTGAAAACGGGCAAGGCATGGCATTTCCGCCCCCCGTCGATCTCCTGCCCGACGCACTGAGCACCAGCCTGGAAGAGGTTGAAACCGTTTCGCCGGAGGCTTCTGCACCCGATGTGGCACGGGTCGTACAGCTTGTGGCCACCGATTCTGTCTCGGAAGATGGTGACAAGCCACGGCCACCCACCACGCCGGGCGCATCGCGCCCATCCCTGAAACTGGTCAAGTAATACCCCCTGGACAGCAGCCATGGGCATGCTTCGATATTAGAATACGCGCTTCGCCGATTTAGCTCAGTGGTAGAGCAACCGCCTTGTAAGCGGTAGGTCGTCAGTTCAATCCCGACAATCGGCACCAAATTTCCAAGCAGCCTCAAGAGCCCGCATTCCCGTTGACCTGGGGAGGCGGGTTTTTTGTATGGTCATCGGCGTGCGGCTCGGCCCTGGGGGGGGCTGTCGAGGGGGTGCTTCTCGTCGGCCAGCATACCCCGCGAGATGATGAAGTCCACCACCTGTTGCAGTCCCTCAAGCGTCTTGAGGTTGGTCATTACGAAGGGCCGTAGGCCCTGGGGGGTGTTGCGCATGCGCTCGGTGTCGGCGCGCATCACCGCAAGGTCGGCGCCCACATGCGGAGCGAGGTCGGTCTTGTTGATGATGAACAGGTCGCTCTTGGTGATGCCGGGTCCGCCCTTGCGCGGAATCTTCTCGCCCGCGGCCACGTCGATGACGTAGATCGTCAGGTCTGACAGCTCGGGGCTGAAGGTGGCGGCCAGGTTGTCGCCGCCGCTCTCCACAAACACCACGTCGGCGTCGGGAAACTGCTCGAGCATGCGGTCGATGGCCTCCAGATTGATGGAGGCGTCCTCGCGGATCGCGGTGTGCGGGCAACCGCCCGTTTCCACGCCCAGGATGCGCTCGGCCGGCAGGGCGCCGCTCACGGTCAGCAGGCGCTGGTCTTCCTTGGTATAGATGTCGTTGGTGATGGCGATGAGGTCGTAGCGATTGCGCATGGCCTTGCAGAGCATTTCCAGCAAGGTTGTCTTGCCCGATCCCACTGGCCCGCCGATGCCCACGCGCAGCGGGGGCAGGGTTTTTGTGCGGCCGGGGATGTGGTGCAGTGTGCTCATGATCGGAACAGTCGGGAGTATTGGGCTTCATGCTGCGCCGACAGAATGGCGAGCATGGGTGTGAAGGCCTGGCGTTCGCCTTCGGCCAGGTCCAGGGCGTGCTCGACGGCGGCGGGCAGGGCCTGGGCGAGCCGGGCCAGCACGCGCTGGCCGGCGCTCTGGCCGAGCGGCATGGATTTGAGCGCCGCCTGCACCATGTTCTCCGCCCAGCCAAAGCCAAAGGCCAGCAGCACCTGCTGCGTGCTGGCGCCGCAGTGGGTAGCGGCCAGCGCAAAGGCCACCGGGTAGGTGGGTGGCAGTGCGGCCAGGTAGCGCACCTGAACGAGCCTGTCTTCGTCGTCCGCATGCTGGTTGCGCAGCCACTCGGCCAGCGATCGGCCCATCTGGCCCGTCTGCAACTGCAGCTCGGCCGATTCGCGGGTTTGCAGTACCCAATCGTTCAGCCGCCGCACCTCCGCCAGGTCGCCGCTGCGCCAGGCGGCCAGCGCCTGGGCCAACAAGGGCAAATCGCTGCGCGACTGTGCGAGGTGCAGTTGGTCGAGCAGCCACTGCGCAAGCGCAGGTTCGGTGGCGATGCCAGCCGTCTCAATAGCTGCCTCAAGCCCTTCGGAATAGGAAAAACCGCCGACGGGCAAAGCGGGGGATGCCAGCCAGATGAGTTGCAGCAGGCTGGCGGGCGGCAGGTCGGTGTGCATGGGCGGGTGCCTGGAGCAGCGTTAGTGCGCGTGTGCCGTGCCATCGGCATGCGTGTGGCGATGCCCGGCGGCATAGGCGCCGCCCTCGGGCTCGAACGGCAGCTCGGCGCTCTCCACCTCCAGGTGCATGGCGCGCAGCATGTCGGCGAGCACATGATCGGGTTCGATTTTCAAATGATCGCGCTGCAGTTCGATGGCCACATGGCGGTTGCCCAGGTGGTAGGCGGCGCGCGTCAGGTCGAAGGGCGAGCCGTGCTGGGCGCAGGGCCGCACCACCAGCACCGGCTGGGGTGCGGCCAGCACGCGCACCAGGGAGCCGTCTTCGGCCACCAGCACGTCGCCGCCGCGCACCACCGTGCCGCGCGGCAGGAAAACGCCCAAGGCGCGGCCTGTCGAGTCGGTCGTGGCAAAGCGGCTTTTCTGGCGTACGTCCCAGTCGAGTTCGATGGTGGTCGCTCGCTTGAGGAGCACGGCGGCTAGGCCTTGGTCCTGAGGGACGATTTTGTTGACGGTGAGCATGGGGCTCGCTTTAGAGCAGGCGTGTCATGAAATGGCTGTTCGGATCGGGGCCGTAACTGCCGAAGGGGTCGCAGTCCTCGAAGCCATGCTTTGCATACAGCGCGCGCGCCGGGGCGAAGAAGGGCTGGCTGCCCGTCTCCAGGCTCAGCCGGATATGGCTTTGCGTGCGGGCCTCGGCGACGGCATGCGCCAGCATCCGGGCCGCGATGCCTTGGCCGCGCAGCGCGGCGGTGGTACGCATGGATTTGAGTTCCGCATGTTCGTCATCGAGGCGCTTGATGGCAGCGCTGGCCACCAGCGTATCGCCAAGCCACCCAGTCCAAAAGCGGACGCCGGGCTGGCGCAGGGCGTCCAGGTCCAGCGCGTGCACGCTCTCGGGTGGTGAGATGCGTCGCATGTCCGCCAGGTGCTCTTCCAGGAAGGCAGCGATGCGCGGGTCGAGCAGCTCCTCGTCCCGAAGGATGCGCAGATCGTAGGCCATGGTCATCAAAACAAAAAGTAGCGCTGCGCCAGTGGCAGCACCGTGGCCGCTTCGCAGGTCAGCAGCTCGCCGTCGGCGCGCACGGCGTAGGTTTGCGCGTCCACTTCCATGCGCGGCGTCAGGTGGTTGTGCACCATGTCGCGCTTGGTGATGGCACGGATGTTGTGCACCGCGCTCAGCGTCTTTTGCAGGCCGAAACGCTCGCCAATGCCGGCGGTTAGCCCTGCCTTTGAGACAAAGGTGAGCGAGCCGCGCGCAAGAGCCCCGCCAAACGCGCCGAACATGGGCCTGTAGTGCACCGGCTGGGGTGTGGGGATGGAAGCATTCGGGTCGCCCATGGCGGCCAGCGCAATGCTGCCGCCCTTGAGGATGAGCGCGGGCTTGGCGCCAAAGAAGGCCGGTTTCCAGACCACGATGTCGGCCCACTTGCCCACTTCGAGCGAGCCCACCTCGTGGCTGATGCCGTGGGCGATGGCGGGGTTGATGGTGTATTTGGCGATGTAGCGTCTGATACGCGCGTTGTCGCTCCGCTCCGTGTCGCCCGCAAGCACGCCGCGCTGCGCCTTCATCTTGTGCGCCGTCTGCCAGGTGCGCACGATGACCTCGCCCACGCGGCCCATGGCCTGGCTGTCGCTGCTCATCATGCTGATGGCGCCCAGGTCGTGCAGCACGTCTTCGGCGGCGATGGTTTCCTTGCGGATGCGGCTCTCGGCAAAGGCCAGGTCTTCGGCAATGCCCGCATCCAGATGGTGGCACACCATGAGCATGTCGACATGCTCATCGAGCGTGTTCACCGTGTACGGCATGGTCGGGTTGGTGGATGACGGCAGAAAGTTGGCCTCGCCCACCACGCGCAGGATGTCGGGTGCGTGGCCGCCGCCCGCGCCCTCGGTGTGAAACGCGCAGATGCCGCGTCCGCCGACTGCGGCGATGGTGTTCTCCACAAATCCCGATTCGTTCAACGTGTCCGAATGGATGGCTACCTGCACGTCGTACTCGTCGGCCACATCGAGGCAGTTGCTGATGGCCGAGGGCGTAGTGCCCCAGTCTTCGTGCAGCTTGAGCCCGATGGCGCCTGCGTCGATCTGTTCGCGCAGCGCTTCGGGGCGGCTGGCGTTGCCCTTGCCAAGGAAGCCCAGGTTCATGGGGAAAGCGTCGGCCGCCTGCAGCATGCGCTCCATGTGCCAGGGCCCGGGCGTGCAGGTGGTGGCCAGCGTGCCCGTGGCCGGGCCGGTGCCGCCGCCCAGCATGGTGGTGATGCCGCTGGCCAGGGCTTCGTCGATTTGCTGCGGGCAGATGAAATGGATGTGGCTGTCGATGCCGCCTGCGGTGACGATGCTGCCCTCACAACTGATGATTTCGGTGCCCGGGCCGATGATGATGTCCACGCCCGGTTGCGTGTCAGGGTTGCCGGCCTTGCCGATGGCGGCAATGCGGCCGTGTTTGAGTCCGATATCGGCCTTGACGATGCCCCAGTGGTCCAGGATGAGTGCGTTGGTCAGCACCGTATCCATGGCACCTTGGTCGCGCGTGCGCTGGCTCTGCGCCATGCCGTCGCGAATCGTCTTGCCGCCGCCGAACTTCACCTCTTCGCCGTAGCTGCCGGCGCGCAGGGTGTAGTCAGCCTCCACCTCGGCAATCAGGCCAGTGTCCGCCAGGCGCACCCGGTCGCCCACGGTAGGGCCGAAGATTTCGGCGTAGGCGTGTCGGTCAATGGTCGCCATGGAGCGCTCCCTGGATGAGGCCGCGAAAGCCGTAGACGGTGCGCTCGCCCGCGTAGTCCACCAGTTCCACAGTGCGCTGCTGGCCGGGCTCGAAGCGCACGGCCGTGCCCGAGGCAATGTTCAGCCGCATGCCGCGCGCGGCCGTGCGGTCAAAGTCGAGCGCGCCGTTGGTCTCGGCAAAGTGGTAGTGCGATCCCACCTGGATGGGCCGGTCTGCCGTGTTGCACACTACCAGGCTGAGCGTGCGCCGACCGGTGTTGAGCGGGTGCTCGCCCGCGTCGATGAAAAGTTCGCCGGGAATCATGCAGGTCCTCTCAAGACGGCATCAGGCCAGCTGCAGCAAAAGGCCGCCGCCCACGGCTGCCACACCGGCACCCATGGTGCGTGCCATCCAGCGTGGGCGCGTGCGCAGTGCCCAGCCTGTGGCCAAGCCGACGGCGTGCAGCACGATGGTGGCGAGCAGCATGCCGGCCAATGCCTGCCAGACCGTGGCGCTGCCCGCCAGTTCCTGCCCGTGCGCCAGGCCATGGAAAACGGCGAACGTGCCAACGACCAGCGCCGCCACGGCGCCGGGCGTGTGCAGCCGCGTGGCCACCAGCAGGCCCAGCGCCAGCAGCGACAACGCAATCATCGGCTCCAGCCCGGGCAACACCACACCCTGCACACCGGCCAGGGCACCCGCCAGCAACAGGGTGGCAAAGCTGGCCGGACCCCAGAGCAGCCTGGCATCGGCATGGCGCGCCGTCAGCGCGCTCCACAGGCCCACGCCCAGCAGGGCGAGCAGGTGGTCCAAGCCGAGCAGCGGGTGGGTGAAACCACTCACAAAGCTTCCGTGTCCATGCGATTCAAGGCCTAAGTGGGCGCTAGCGCTTGTACTGATTGCGCTGGCAGCTATAAAAACAAGAGCATTCAAGGCTTTTGGACTTTGCATGATTTCCTCTCAATGAATCGTCAGGTCGTGCGGAAACGATCGCTGGTGGCACTGCATGGTGCATGGGCAGCGCCGTGTGGGATGGGCGCCGCCCAGACCAGCGCCACCGTGGATCCGGCTTTGCCGGTCCACTGGAGGCGTCCCCCCTGAGGGGGGAAGGCGCGAAGCGACGCAGGGGGGCTTCATAGGATTGGCTGGTGCACCGTGACGAGCTTGGTGCCGTCAGGAAAGCCCGCCTCCACCTGGATGTCGGGCAGCATCTCGGCAATGCCGTCCATCACATCGGCACGTGTGAGCACGGTGCGTCCCTCGCTCATCAACTGGGCCACCGTCTTGCCGTCGCGGGCCCCTTCCATCACCGCCGCGCTGATCAGCGCCACGGCCTCCGGGTAGTTGAGCTTGAGACCGCGCGCGCGCCGACGCTCGGCCAACAGCGCCGCCGTGA
>JAUYGP010000578.1 GCA_030690515.1 Giesbergeria sp. | reverse complement strand
CGCAACGTGGTGCCCACGCCCAGATCTACGCCTATGCCATGGCCGCGTGTGGGCGCGGTCAGGCTGTTGAAGTAGCGGCCCGTCCAGCCGTAGTTCACGCTCAGGGCCGTGCCCGAGGGGGGTGCGCCGGCGCCCTGGCTGTTGGCATAGTCGTATTGCAGAAAGTAGTTGCGGTCGATGCGCTGGGTGGTCTTGCTGCGGCCCGAGCGCAGGCGCCCGCCGTTCACCGTGAAATCGCCTGTCGCTTCGCGCAGCACCTGGCCTTTGGCAAACCAGCGCCAGCCGTTGTTGTCGGGCAGATCGGTCCATTCCGTGTCCAGCAGCTTGGTTTCGCGGTCCAGCGACAACTTACTCACGGCGCGCCAGCCCAGGCCGGGCATCTGGTTGTGGGTGTGCTCCATCGACAGGCGGGCGCCGCTGTCGGTAGAAAGGCCGGGGCCAAACACCAGCTTTTGCAGCTTGGCCTCACGCACATGGGCCACCACGGGGGCGGCCAGGGGGTTGTCGCCCTCGGTGTCGAGCGTGAGGAACACCGCGTCGTAGTACCCGCTGCTGGCCAGGTTCAGCTGGGCGTCGAGCAGCGCATTTTCATCGTAGATGGCCCCCGTGGGCAGGCGGGCCAGGCGGCGCGCGCCGTCGGGGTCGTAGCGCTCGCTGCCCTCGACCTTCAGCGCACCGAAACGGTAGACCGGGCCGGGGTCGTAGGTGACGCTCAGGCGCGCCTCGTGGGTGTCGGCGTCCACTTCGGCGCGGCTGGTGGCAATGTGGGCGGTGGGATAGCGGCGCACCTGCAATTGGCGCAGGCCGTCCGCCTTGGCCGCATCCCACGCGGACTGGGTGAAGGGTTGCCCCGGCGGCAGCGACCAGCCGCGCTGCACGCGCTGCTGCTGGCGGGTGCGGGCATCGGGGTCGCCATCCGCCGTGTCGGCAAAACCAATGTCTGCCGTGGCGATGTGCGTTTGGGGGCCGGGCTCCACGGTGATGACCACGGTGCGCAGACCGTCTGGGCGCTCGGGCGGCGGCGCGTCCAGCGCCAGCGAGATGGTGGGCGCAAAGTAGCCCAGGGTGCCCAGCAGCTCCCGGGCATTGGCGTCCGCCGCGCCCAGCAGGCGTTGCAGTTCGGCGTCCTGCAGGTCGGGCAGATGGCGAAAGCGCTGCAGTTCCAGGTGGCGTTCCAGGGTTTCGCGCACGGTTTTTGGGGCGTGCACCTGCACCTCGAAAGAGGGGGCTTGCGACGTGGCAATCACCGGGGCGGGGGCATTGTCGGCGGTGGCGTCGTCGCTGGCGCGCGGCAGCAGGCTGCAGCCGGGCAGGCACAGAGCAGCGCCGAAAAGCAGCAACATCGACCAGGAGGCCGTCTTTGCCATGGCGGCGGCGGGGCGTGAAACGCGGTGTGGCACAACAGAAAGCGAGCAGGGTGAAGCGATGAAAAAGGGTGGGCGGTGCCGTTTTGTGCACCGCCCACCCTCGTCACTATGCCCTGAAAACCCGGGCGCCTGTGTCAGACAGCATCGCAGGCGGCACCGGGCACGGGTGCTTATTTGGACAGCAGCCGCATGGTTTCTTCCAGGCCCTTGAGCGACAAGGGGTACATGCGGTTGCCGATGAGCTGCTGGATGATGCTGATGCTCTGGCGGTATTGCCACACGCCCTGGGGCTCGGGGTTGATCCAGGCGAACTTGGGGAAGGCGTGCGTGAGGCGCTGGATCCACTCGGCGCCTGGCTCTTCGTTGTTGTATTCCACGCTGCCGCCGGGCTGCAAAATTTCGTAGGGGCTCATGGTGGCGTCGCCCACGAAGATCAGTTTGTAGTCCTTGTTGTACTTGCGGATGATGTCCCAGGTGGGGAATTTCTCGGCAAAGCGGCGCCGGTTGTTCTTCCACATGAAGTCGTACACGCAGTTGTGGAAGTAATAGAACTCCAGGTGCTTGAACTCGGTCTTGACCGCGCTGAACAGTTCTTCCACCCGCTGGATGTGCTCGTCCATGGTGCCGCCCACGTCCATGAGCAGCAGCACCTTCACGTTGTTGTGGCGCTCGGGCACCATTTTGATGTCGAGATACCCCGCATTGGCCGCCGTGCTGCGGATGGTGTCGGGCAAATCGAGTTCCATCTCATGCCCTTCGCGGGCAAACTTGCGCAGGCGGCGCAGCGCCACCTTGATGTTGCG
>JAUYGP010000577.1 GCA_030690515.1 Giesbergeria sp. | reverse complement strand
ATTCACCAGCATGCCCTCGGCCGGCGGCGTGAAGATGCGTACCCAGGTCGCGCTGTCGGTGCGGCCGGTGACGACCGCATCAAACTTCTGGCCCACCCTGTCTTGCAGGTAGAGCGCCGCCTCAGACTTGCGCACGCTGCGCTCCACCTTTTGCGCGGCGTCTTCCTGTTGCGTGCAATGCTCGGCCAGGAGGGCCAGTTCGCCCTGCCCGTAGGGTGAATGCGCCCCGGCCAGCACGGCCTTGACCATGCGCAGGGTGATGAGGTCAGGGTAGCGGCGATTGGGCGCCGTGGAGTGCGTGTAGTCGCGCACCGCCAAGCCAAAATGACCAATGGGCTCGCCCCGGGCATGCTCAACCACGTATTCACCCGAACCCATGAGCTTGACGATGACCAGCGACAGGTCGGGAAAGCGCAGCGGATCGGCCTTGCGCTGGCGAGCCAAAAACCCTTCCAGCGCACGTGAATCGGGCGTGGGGGGCAGCACGGTGCCGTACTTGGCGGCCACCTGAACGATACGCAGCCAGCGTTCGGGCGAACGCACCACGCGGCGCAGGGCATTGCAGCCATGCTGGGCCAAAAACTGCGCAGTGCAGGTGTTGGTGGCGATCATGAATTCTTCAATCAACTGGCGTGCGCGGTTCTGCACCTGCTGGTGGATGCCGACCACACGCTCGCCCTCGAACACCGCGCGCGGCTGAAAGGTCTCGAAGTCGAGCGAACCCATGGCGCGTCTGCGCACGCGCATACGCTGGGCCACGGCATCCTGGGTGCGCAACTGCTCGTCCATGCCCAGCACCGCACTGGCTGCCTCGGGCAAGAGGCCATCACCGGTGAGCCAGGCGGCCACAGCATCGTAGGCCAGTTTGGCCTGGTTGCGCACGCGGGCACGGTGCACGGCGGAATGGGTGACTTCACCCTCGGCATCCACCACCATTTCGGTCACGATGGCCACGCGTTCCTCGCCGGGGTTAAGCGAGGTGAGGTCAGTGGACAAGCGCTCGGGCAGCATGGGAAAGACCCGCGCCGAGGTGTAGACCGAGGTGGTGTTGATACGTGCGTGGGCATCAATGGCCGAGTTCTTCTTGACCAGCACATCCACATCGGCCACGGCAATCCAGATCTTGACCGCACCACTACCCATCACGCTACAGGCAGTGAGCTGGTCCAGGTCGAGCGAATCGTCGTTGTCGATAGAGCACCAGGGCAGATCGGTGAGGTCACGCACGAGCGGCCCGTCCTCCAGCACCGGCCCGGCAATGGTATCGAGCTGCTGAAGTGCGTGCGGCGGAAACTCGGGCTCCAAGCCACGATCGCGCATAGCGTCGATGGCGATGCGCACCAGATCGTGGCGTTGAAAGTGCTGCTTTTTATTCATGCTTCAAATGTAAGCGGGCGGGCCGCAAAACAACAAAAACCGCAATAGCCAGCACGGAAAGCACGGCCGACAAGCCGAAGGCCAGCGCCGGCGACCAGGCCCACAGACTGCCTGCCACCAGGGATGCGGGCAAATACAGCACCCCCGTGACAAAGTTGTATACGCCTACCGCCGTAGCGCGGCGCTCGGGTTCCAGGTCGGCGATGAAGGCCTTGCTCTGCGCGTCTTCGACCGCATAAAACACGCCATAAATGCAAAAAATGGCCACCATCTCCCAACGGCTGCCCGCAAACACCAGCCAAAGGTTGATGCCCGCATACAGCGCATAGCCCAGCACCACGATCCGGCTGCGCCCCACCTTGTCGCCCAGCCTGCCCACCAGGGGCGCCGCCACCACGCAGGTGGCGTTGAACAGCGCGTAGAGCAACACAACGTCGGTGATGCCAAAGCCCACATCGTGGGCCTTGAGCAGAATGAAACCCAGGCTGAAATACGCCAGCGCAAACACCCCGGCAGGCGCCAAAAAGCGCTTGAACCCTGGGCTGAGCTGCTGCCAGTTGTCGCGCACACTCTCGCGCGCATGGGGCTGGCCGGGACGATCCTTCATGCGCGCGAGCACCAGCACGGCGATCACCGCGGGTACAAAGGCCACCCAGAACAGCGTGGCGTAGGTGCTGGCCGATTCCCCCAGCCATTTGAGCAGACCATAGGCCACCAGCGGGCCCAGCACGGCGCCCGACTTGTCCAACGCCTTGTGCACGCCAAACGCATAGCCACGCGACTCTTTCGCGGCGATGGATGACAGCCAGGCGTCGCGCGGTGGCCCGCGAAACCCCTTGCCCAGCCGTTCGATCACACGAAACAGGGAGAGCCCCACGATGGACGAGGACACCAGCAAAATCATCTTGGCCAGCGTGGAAAACCCATAGCCCGCCGTGGCAAACCATTTGCGCTGCCCGCTGCGGTCCGACATCCAGCCCGCCCAATAGTTGAGTGATGAGGCAGACAGATCTGCCAAACCTTCGATCAGCCCCAACAGGGCACTGGACGCCCCCGCGATGGTGGTGAAGAACACGGCAAACACCGAAAAAACCATCTCGGAACTGAGGTCGGTGAGAAAGCTCACCAGCCCGAGCTTGAGCACGTCAGGGTGCAGATTCGCCCGGCGCTTGCCCGCACCCGACTGCATAGCAGCCTCATCGTCTGACGGAAGGAGTGACATCGTGCGCTCTAGGAGGGTGTCAGACTTGGAAATCGTCGGCTGCAAATCCGACACCCTCCTAGGTCCATGGTGGTCCGGTGCCGCACAAGCGCGACAGCGGAAAATACTATCCAAATAATAGCTGCAAACCATTATCCAATCGGCGGTAGAGCCATTTTTATATGGCTTTCTAACCGTCAAAATGCTACGTTCACCCCGTCACAGAGTGGGCGCGAAGTCAATAAAACCCCGAGCCACATCAGTACTCAGCAGTGTCACACGCACCCGCTCCCCCACATCGACCTCGGGCCCGGCATTCACCAGCTTTCCCTCGACCGGCGGCACGAGCGTGCGCACCCAAATGCCCCGGTTGTTCTTGCCGGTAACGATGGCGTCGAACTCCGCGCCCACCTTGTCCTGTAGGTACAGCGCAGCCTCGGACTTGCGCAGGCTCCGCTCCACCTTTTTGGCGGCGCTCTCCTGGCGGTTGCAGTGCTCTGCCAGGGCCTGCAGCTCGGGCACACTGTAGGGCGAATGCTGCTCTGCGAGCACGGCCTTGACCAGCCGGTGGCTGATGAGATCGGGGTAGCGGCGGTTGGGAGCGGTCGAGTGCGCATAGTCGCGAATCGCGAGCCCAAAGTGGCCATAGTCCTCGACAGCTACGGTTTTTGAGTGGTCTACCGGCACGCCGGGCTGGGCATCCTCAATCACGTATTCCCCCGCGCCCATAAGCTGCACGATGGTGAGCGAGAGATCGGGAAAGCGCAGCGGGTCGGCTTTACGTCGGCGCTCCAGAAAGGCCTCCAGCGCTTTCGAGTCGGGCTCGTCCGGCAAGCTTTCACCGTATTTTTCGGCGACATCGACCACGCGGCTCCAGCGCTCGGGCGAACGCACCACGCGGCGCATGGCCAGGCCACCGTGTTTCTCCAGAAACTGCGCGGTACAGATGTTGGTCGCCACCATGAACTCTTCAATCAGCTGGCGCGCGCGGTTGTGCTCGCGCTGCTCGATGGCCACCACCTGCTCACCTTGCACCTGTGCGCGCGGCTCGAAGGTTTCAAACTGCAGCGCGCCCTGCGCCGTGCGGCGCTGGCGCAGCGCCTGGGCGGCAGCGTCCTGCAGGCGCAGCTGGGCGTCCATGCCGGGTACTGCGCGGGCGGCAGCGGGCAGCTCGCCATTGCCGTCCAGCCAGGCCGCGAGCGAGTCGTAGGCCAGCTTGGCCTGGTTGCGCACCTGGGCGCGGCAGGTTTTGAAACTGCCTACCTGCCCCTCGGCATCCACCACCATGGCTGTGACGATGGCCAGCCGGTCCTGGTGCGCGCCCAGCGAGCTGAGGTCGGTGGAGAGCCGCTCGGGCAGCATGGGAAACACGCGCGCCGCCGTGTACACGGAGGTAGTGTTGCGCTGCGCCTGCAGGTCAATGGCCGAGCCCTTGTGCACCAGCGCATCGACATCGGCAATGGCGATAGACACCGTCCACCCACTGCCCGACGGCTCACAGCAACTGAGCTGATCGATGTCCTTCGAATCGTCGTCGTCAATGGAGCACCAGGGCAAGGCAC
>JAUYGP010000574.1 GCA_030690515.1 Giesbergeria sp. | reverse complement strand
CTACCAGGTAGGGCAGATCGTGCAGTTCGCCATCCAGCCCCTTGGCCGCAATGCGCCCCACCACGGGTACATCCACCTGCACATCGGTCACCAGTTCCCTCTGCTCTCCCTTCATCGCCCGGTGCATGGTGCGCAGGATGTCGCCGCGCTCCCCCATGGCCACGAGCGTCTGCTCCATCCGCGGCACCAGGCGCCACCGGTGGGCATCAAGGCGCTCGGCCAGTGCCATGGCTTCAAGGCGCTGCAGCCGGGCGCGCAGCAGGTTGAGGCGCTGCGTTCCCAGGGGCACAGGGATGCGGCCGGGAGTCTCCGTCAGGTCCACAACATCCGCCACAGCCTGGCGCTGCAGTTGCCGATCCAGCCCTGTCCATCGCTGCTGGTCCACTTCGCGCTGCTGGCTCTGCCGCATCTCCAGTTCGGTGCGCGGCCCCAGCCATTCCGTGGCCAGCTCGCAGGCACGCTGGCGCATCCCATGGGCCATGTAGTCGGGCGCGATGACCAGGTCCGCTCCCCTGCCCTCGCCCGAACGCCCGCGCAGCACGACGTGGGTGTGCGGGTTGTCCGTATCCCAGTGGTCCACGGCCACCCAGTCCAGGCGGGTTTCCAGATCGACGGCCATGCGCGCCATCAGCGTCCGCGTGTAATCGCGCAGGTCTTCAAGTTCTCCGGCATCCTCCACTGACACGATGAAGCGGAACTGGTGGCGGTCCCCTTGGCCCCGCTCCTCGAACGCCTGCAGGTCTGCGGTGTCCGTGTCCGGCCCGTAGGCCTGCCCCTTCTGTCCATCGCGGGTCGTGCCGTCGCGTTCGATGTAGCGCAGATGGGTGGAAACCGATCGAGCGCCCGCTTTCTTGAGCACCACAAACCGGGACTTGATGACCACACGCCGTGCGTTCCTGTCCAGTCCTCGGCCCGCGATGCCGGCCGCCACGCGCCCCCGACCGAACGTGGACGCAGGACGCACACCCTGGTTCCCTGACGCTTTGGCTCCGGCCCTGGAAACCTCCTTCAGCACCTGGCTGATCAAGCGCGGCGACCGTGGTCCAGGACGCGACTTCGGCGCGCCCGGCCGGACCCTGAACCGCCCTTCCTCCAGTCCGTCCTTACGCTCGGCCATGGAGCCCACTCCAGCGCGCTTGGGCGCAAGGGATCGGGAACGGCACGCGCCAAGCACCCGCGGCTGGCCGGGTCCTGCCCCCGCACGACACTGCATGCGCCCTGCCTGGTGCCGCGTCCAACCCACGTGCAGACTGGCTTGGCGGGCACATGCGTGCCGGTCCTTTTATCTTGCCCTCCGTCTGCGTACCCCGCATTGGCTCCCAACTCCCACCCACCGCCGGCCTTGCGCACCCGCCATGGAACCACCAAGGCGGCCCAAGCTGCGGCGCAAATACCGCGGGCTCACGGCCTCCACATTGCACCGCCGACTGCAGTGCGGGTGCCGCGTCCATTGCCACCCGTTGGCGCCGGAAAGGATGGTTCATGGTGCACTCCAGGTCCACACCGGGTACGCAATGCCAAGCACTGCTGACACCTGGACTGGCCCAAAGTACCGGCTATCGAACGACACCGGATGGGTATCGCTCAACAGGAACATCTCCCCCTCCACAAGAGCCCTGCACTGTCCCCAGGCTTGCAGCGGGCGGACCATGCCATCCTGCAGCCGCACGCCCGCCACCACGGCGCCGTCGATACGCACCGCCTGCTCGCTCACGCACACCGATTGCGGCGCCAATGCGCCGACACGCTTGAGGATCGGCACGCCGCTGGGCAGGTAGCCGCGCTGCGCCGCCAGCGCGGCCACATCTGCCGGAAGCCGGACCAGCACAGTGCTGCCCACATGCAGGGAGTCCGCGCGCTCCATGCGTTCAATGCGGTACCAGCCGGGCGCCACGCTGGCGCTCGGGTTGTAGACGA
>JAUYGP010000573.1 GCA_030690515.1 Giesbergeria sp. | reverse complement strand
CGCAACTGGGCCAGATGGGGCGAACCACTCGCCTGCATTGCACGGTGCGCGGCCATGGTGGCGTAGCCGCCTTCGGAATAGCCGGTGATGAACAGCTGGCCGTTGTCTGCCACCTGGTTTTGTGCGCGCCAGACTTTGCTGGCGGTGAGCAGGTCGACCACCGCAGCTGCCGTGGGCGCAGCCAAAAGATAGGGGTGGGGCGTGCCGCGCGAGGCGCCAAAACCCACGTAATCTGGCGCTACCACCACATAGCCCAACGAAGCGAGTACCACGGACACTTCGCCCGGCACTGCGTTGTTGCTGGGCGCCTCGGCGTCGCGGAAGATGGTGCCATGCTGGTAGCTGAGCACCGGGCTGGCGCTGCCCGCAGGCTTTTGCGGCACGCTGATGAGGCCCGAGGCACGCACCTCGCTGCCATTGGCATCGAGCGTGGTGTATTCAAGCCGCCACGACACCACGGAATAGCGCGGTACCACGCCCTGCACGCGCGAGCCGTCCTGCGCCAGCGCAGCGGCGATCTCAGCCGACGCAATGGCGCCCAGCGGGCTGCTGGCCAGGAACTGGCCCCGCCCGGCCGGGTTGGCGGGGACGACCGGAGGCTGGACCACCTCCGGCTCTGGGCCGCTACCGCCTCCGCAGGCGGCAAGGACGGCCAGCGCTGCGCCACCGGCGGCGGCACGCAGGTGACGCAGGAGGGAGGAGAGCGACAGAGAGGGGCGCAACGTGGACATAGGCTGACTTTGGGGTGACCAAAAAGCCATGATAGGCCGCAGCACACGCTGGCGCGGGGCGCGACGAAAGTCACCCGACGCACCCACGGGGCTTGCCACCCGGCATCCGCACGTTTTTCGGCACTTGACTGCCGCAACCTGCCCCTTGGTGCGGGCGCGCTACAGCGCAGCACTACACTCAGGGTTTTTCCTCATTCCTGCATCTTCCTATGACGTATTGCGTCGCCATCAAACTCAATGCCGGACTGGTGTTCCTGTCCGATTCGCGCACCAACGCCGGGCTCGACCAGATCAGCTCGTTCCGCAAGATGATGGTGTACGAGAAAGCAGGCGAGCGCTTCATGGTGCTGCTGTCGGCGGGCAACCTGAGCATTTCGCAGTCGGTGCGCGAGATTCTGCAAACCACGCAGATCAAGGACGAAGCGGACGGCGAGCCCATCACCATCTGGAACGCGCGCAGCATGTTCGACGCCGCGCGCGTGCTGGGCGCCGCCGTGCGCCATGTGCACGAGCGCGACGGCGCGTCGCTCAAGCGCTCGGGGGTGGATTTCAACGTGTCGCTGGTGCTCGGCGGGCAAATCCAGGGCGAGGGCATGCGCCTGTTTCAGGTGTATTCGGCCGGCAACTTTATCGAGGCCACGTCCGAGACGCCGTACTTTCAGGTGGGCGAATCGAAGTACGGCAAGCCCGTGCTCGACCGCGTGCTCACGCCCGAGACTCCACTGGACGAGGCCGCCAAATGCGCGCTGGTGTCGATGGACAGCACGCTCAAATCCAACCTGTCGGTGGGCCTGCCGCTGGACCTGGTGCTGTACGAAGTTGACCGCTTTTGCTCCGACAAGATCGTCTGCATCACCGAGGACAACCCCTACTTTCGCATGTTGCACGACAGCTGGGGCGAAAAGCTGCGCCAGGTGTTCGACAGCATTGAAAGCCCCAACTGGGGCGGCGAGGCGACCGAGGTGCCCATTTTGGTGGCGCCGGTGCGCTGCAAGCCACTTAAAAAAATCACTACGCCGCGCGACAAGCTGATCTGAGCGCGGTCCATTCATTCAAATGGCATGACAAAAATCGTTTTCTCCCACGGAAACAGCTTTCCCTCGGGCACCTACAGCGTGCTTTTTGACCACCTGCGCCAGCGCGGGTTCGATGTCAGCGCGGTAGACCGCTTTGGCCACGACCCGCGCTTTCCTGTCACCAACAACTGGCCGCACCTGGTGGAGCAGCTGGCCGAGTTTGCCGCCGAACAGGTACGCACCTCGGGCGGCCCGGTGTACCTCGTGGGCCATTCGCTGGGCGGCATTCTGAGCGTGATGACCGCCGCCATGCACCCCGAACTGGCACGCGGCGTGCTGATGGTTGACTCGCCCCTGATCAGCGGCTGGCGTGCCACCACGGTGGGCATGGCCAAGCGCACCCAGGTGGTGGGTTCGGTGTCCCCCGGCCGCGTGAGTCGCCTGCGCCGCAACAGCTGGGCCAGCACCGAAGAGGCCTTCGAGCACTTCCACAAGAAAAAAGCCTTCGCCCGCTGGGACCCACAGGTGCTGCGTGACTACGTGACCCATGGCCTTTACGATGAAGATGACCGCCGCGTGCTGGCTTTTGACCGCGCTGTGGAAACGGCCATCTACAACACCATGCCGCACCACCTGGACAGCCTGCTACGCAAACTCCCTCTGCGTTGCCCGGCCGCGTTCATCGGCGGGCGGGGGTCAGCAGAACTTAAGCAGGCAGGCATGGCGCTGGTGCAGCGCATCACCCAGGGCCGAATTTCCATGCTCGATGGCAGCCACCTCTTTCCGATGGAAAAACCGAAGGTAACCGCCGCCGCCATCGAGGCCTCGCTGCTCAACCTGGCCTCGCTGACCGGTTCGGATTGAACGCGCGGCACTGTTAAACCAGCTTGCGCTGCGTTGCTTACGCTGTCAGCGGCAGCAGCGGTAGGCCAGCCCGAACGACACCCCGTAACTGTCGGGTTTGACGGCCAGCGGGCTGCGCCGCGCGTCACCACGCAACTGCTGGTAACGCACGCCGCCAAACACCACCCAGCGCCCAGCCACGGCGGTCTTGATTTCCAGCCCCACGTCGGTGCTGTGCAAGCCACTGCCAGGCCGGTACGCGGGCAGCGGCGTCGTCACACCAGCAGCGCCCACCGGCACGCCCATATAACTGCGCATGTAGGTGGCATCCGCCAGGGTGAAGCCAGCCCCCAGCGAAATTTCGGTACGGTCGCTGATGCGAAATTCGTAGCGCGCCGACGTCTGCAGCGTGGCTCCGCCCCCATGGCCCAGCAGGTCCTGGTTCAGCGTACTGCGCAGCGACAGGTACTCTGGAAAGGTATAAATTGCGCTCAGGCGTCCACGCAGAGTGCGATCCACATCAGGCAGGCCGCTCAGGATGGGGTCGCCCTCACCCTTGCGGCCACCATCGAGGCGCAGGCCGGCACTCAGGCGAAAGTTGTCCCATTCAAACAGGCGGGCGGTCAGCCCGGAATCGCGGGTATCCAGGTCAAAATCGAGCAGCGAACCGCCGCCGCCCGAGCTGATGGTGTAGCGCCCGACCTCCAGGCCAAGGACAGGGCGCACACCGGTGCTGCGCTCTGCGCTGCCCGGGTAGCTGGGGCCGTTGGCCACATAGGCGCCCAGTGCCCAGGTGTAGCCCGTCTCAGTCTCTTGGGCAGGCACGGGCCGCAGTTGGGCCGTTGCGGCCAGGGGAAGCACCAGCAGCAAGGCAACGGCAAGCGGGCGGCCAGGGCGAAAGGCAAATAGATTCATGCGAACGATTATCAGCCTTCCCAGCGCACCCAGCCCATGCCCGCTGTAATAAGAACGAGCACACCAAACACGATGCGGTACCAGGCAAAGGGCACAAAGCTATGGCTGCTGATGTATCGCAGCAACCAGCGCACGCAAATCCAGGCACTCAAAAAGGAAAATAGCAAACCGACCGCAAACAGCGGTGCATCGCCCACAGACAGCAGCGCACGCTCTTTGTACAGGCTGTAGACACCCGCGCCAATCAAGGTAGGCATGGCCAGAAAAAACGAATAGTCGGTGGCCGCCTTGCGCGACAGCCCCAGCAGCATGCCGCCAATGATGGTGGCGCCGCTTCGGCTGGTGCCCGGCACCATGGCCAGGCACTGCACCAGGCCCACCTTGAGCGCATCCAGCGGCGACATGTCGTCCACCGACGTCACCCGCGTGGCGACGGGTGAGCGCCGCTCGGCCCACAAAATGATGAAACCGCCCAGAATGAAGGTGCTGGCCACCACCACCGGGGTGAACAGATGCTCCTTGATCACCTTGCCAAACGCCAGGCCCAACACGACGGCGGGCAAGAAACCAATCAGCACATTGAGCGCAAAGCGCTGCGCCTGCCGCGAACTGGGCAACGCGACCAGGGTGTCGCGAATCTTTTGCCAATACACCAGGATGACGGCGAAGATAGCGCCGGTCTGGATGGCAATGTCAAACACCTTGGCCTTGTCGTCATCGAAACCGAGCAGCGCGCCCGCCAGAATGAGGTGGCCCGTGGAGGAGATGGGCAAAAACTCGGTCAACCCCTCGACCACACCCATGATGGCTGCCTTGAGCAGCAAAATTGTGTCCACGCTTGCGTCCTTCGGGCCTTGCGGCTTGGTGAAAAGCGTGGATTATCCCGTCCCGCCCGGCGCACAGGCACGAAATCCGGTTCCGCAGGCGCCACGCGCCATGGCGACTCACTTGCACAAAGAGTGGGCTTTGCGTTACACCGTAGGTTTTTTGGAGCAAGCCCCATGGCCCATCGCAAAAGCCCTGCCCGCCTCGCCAAGGACGCCCGCGTGGCGCATTTCCGGTCCCTGGCTTCCCGCCAGGCGGCCTCCCATGCCATGCCATGGGAGGCCGTGGCCCACTTGGAAGCGACGCTGGCGGGACGCGTAGTACTGCCTTCCAGCCCAGGCTATGACGCGGCGCGCCAGGAGTCCAACCCCGCGTTTCAGGCTTTTCCACAGCTCATCGTGTACTGCATCTGCGAGAACGATGTACTGGAATGCATTGCAGTCGCACACCGCTATAAGTTATGGGTGGCGGTGCGCTGCGGCGGGCACAGCACGGCTGGCTACTCGGTGAACGACGGCATGGTGGTGGACCTGAGCGAGATGCGCGGCGTGGTGCTCGACCGCCCTGCCCAGCGCGTGCATGTGCTGCCCGGAACCGATTTCGACCATTTCAACGCCGCAATGAACCACACCGGCTGGCATGTCCCCACCGGGGCCTGTGGCAGCGTGTGCGTGGGCGGCTTTGTACAGGGCGGGGGCTACGGCTACACCTCCCGCGCGTTTGGCATCCAGAGCGACCTGGTCGAATCCATGCGCGTGGCGTTGGCCGACGGACGCATCGTCACCGCCAGCGCAAGCGAAAACCCCCTGCTGTACTGGGCGATGCGGGGCGGCACCGGGGGCAACTTCGGCGTATTGCTGCAGGTGACCTACCGCATGCTGCCGCTCGACCAAGTGTGGGCCTGGTCCATTGGCTGGAACGCTGCCAGTGCTGCGCCAGCGCTGGAACTGCTGCAAAAGCAGTACATGCGTACAGGGGCCCCGGATGCCCTGGGCTACATGATGAACCTGGGCATTCTGAACGGGCAACCGGTATACATGGCACAGGGCATGTTCTGCGGCACAGCCGAGGCAGGCATGCAGGCCATTGCACCCTTGCTCGCCCTCCCCGGCGCTCAGTTGCTGGTCAGCAAGATAGGCACCTATCCGGACATGAACGTCTGGCTCGAAGACCATCCCTACACGCTGCCCGACGCCCTTCCCGAGGGCATTTGCGAAACCAAGGCCTGTGGCTACATCAGCGAGCCCCTCACACAGGCGCAGTGGCAAAGCATCGTCGATTTTTTCGGCACCTCGCCCAACCCCTGGTCCCTCGCCTACCTGGAGCCCTATGGCGGCGCCATCAACCGCTACCCGGTGGACGGCAGCGCCTTCATCCACCGCAACGTGGACGCCGATCTGGTGGTGGACGTGTTCTGGCGCAACCCGCAAGAGCGCATCGAAATGGAGGCCTGGCTCGACCGATTCATGCAGCTGGTACGCCCGTTCCTCAATGGGCATGTGTACCAGAACTACCCGGACAGCCGCCTGCAGGATTTCAGCCACGCTTATTGGGGCGCAGCCTACCCTGCCCTGCAGCGTGTCAAGGCGAGGTACGACCCTGGAAACTTCTTTTGCTTCCAGCAGAGCATCGCGCTGCCGGACCACCAGGAGGACAACGCTCAGGCGGGTACTTCGGCGTAGCGCAGGCGTCCTTTGCCGTCGCGCTTGGCGGCATACATTGCTTGGTCGGCCGCACCCATCAGCACGTCAATTTCGCCCGCCATGGGCGGGTGCACGGCCACGCCAATGCTGGCCCCAACGCACAGGTTGACTCCATCGACCACCATGGGCTGGTTGAGTGCCTCGATGATGCGGTGCCCGATGACGTGGGGCTCATGGGACGTCAGGTCGCTGTCGAGCATGACCAGGAATTCGTCCCCCCCCAGGCGCGCGACGGTATCGCCGTCGCGCACAGCACTCGCCAGCCGCTGCGCAACGATGCGCAGCACCTCATCGCCCGCCTGGTGGCCCTGCTCATCATTGATGCGCTTGAAACCATCGAGATCGATGAAGAGCAACGCGACCGCCCCGCCGTGGCACCGAACACGTTCCAGTGAAAGCGCCAACTGCTCCTGAAATGCAGAACGGTTGTACAAGCCCGTGAGTGCATCGTGGTTCGCCACGTATTGCTGCTGGCGCGCAACCTGTACCCGATCCGATACATCCTGCACCAACGCCATGACAGAAGTGACGTGCCCTTGCGTATCGGTCAATGCCGAGTTGAACCACTCCGCATGGATTTCGGCGCCATCCTGGCGCACAAAACAGGTTTCTGCGCGGTTTTGCCCTTCAAGTCCTTGTTGCAGGCGCTGCAAGGCCTGGTTCAGGCGAGCATCCCGCGTCTGCAACAAATCCGGCAGATATCGCCCATGGAGCGATGACTCCGACGCCCAGCCCATGAGTTGTACGGCGCGCTCCGAGCAGTGCAGCAGGCGCAGCTCCTGGTCCATCTCCAGCACCGCCAGCGGGCTGTTGTCCATGTGCGAGGAAAGGCGTTGGTTGGCGACCCTCAGGGCGCTCATGGTGACCTGCAGTTCGTGCACATCAATGGCACAGGTGATGAAACCGGCAATTTCGCCGTGGGCATTGCGCGCCGGTGTCAGGCAGATGGTGCGCCATTCCTCTGCTCCATAGGGGTTGTGCAGCAGGCGCTGGTACTCCATGCGCTCGCCCGACAGCACCCGCTCGACAAAGGGCATGAAGCGCACGCTGTCAGCTGCGCCGTAGAGATCAATGATCGTCTTGCCCACGATCTGGTCTGCGGTGGTTGCAAACCATCGTGCGTATTCGTCGTTGCAGTAGACCACCTGCAACTCGCGATTGATCAGCGCCACCGTTCCCCCGGAGTCGCGCGTGATCACGTCCAGCACAACGCTGTCCGGAAGTCCCAAGGCCAGCGAGCTGACAGAAGAAGAGGCTGAAAAGCTGGCGGGTTTCATACCAAGGCGATGAGGGCGGCAGTCCGATTTAAACCTGCACTCAGGGCGGTGCAGCGCATTCAGTTGAAAACAACGGGCCCTAGAAAAGACCTTGCTGCCACGTTGTAACCAAGTATGGGAATCAGCCTATCAGCTTTCCAACCGCTCTGTACCCGAGGAAACAAGGAGAGAAACCCCCTCAGAGCATCGCAATTCACCGGCCTCT
>JAUYGP010000563.1 GCA_030690515.1 Giesbergeria sp. | reverse complement strand
TCCACCCGCTGCCCCATGCCCACCAGGCCATGTGATGTGCGGCTGATGCCCTCGGGGTCAAACCCCACACCGTTGTCGCGGACCTGTACGGCCACATGGGTTGGGTACTGGTGTACCGTCACCAGGACCTGGCTGGCCTGGGCATATTTGCCGATGTTGGTGAGCGATTCCTGCACCAGGCGGTACACGGTGAGTTGCGTGGCGTCGGGCAGCTCCACGGTGTCCAGGCTGGACTGCACTTCGATGCCTGCCTGCTGCGAAAACTCGCGCACCAGGATGTCGAGGGCTGCTGTCAGCCCCAGATGGGACAGCGATGACGGGCGCAGGTCTTCAATGATGCGTCGCTTGAGCGCGATCACGCCATTGAGCGTTTCGCTCAGGTGCTTGAGGCGCTCGGCCACTTCCGGGGCTTCGGAGGTGATGCGTGATTTCAGGCGCGCCACGTCGAGCTTGGCCGCTGTCAACAGGGCGCCCAGTTCATCGTGCAGCTCGCGGGCCAGGTAGCCGCGCTCGTCCTCGCGTACCTGTTGCAGGTGGTTGGCCAGTTCGTTCAATGAGGCGGTGCGTTCGCGCACCAGGCCTTCCAGGCGCGCCCGTTCGCGCTCCAGCAGGACCTGTTCACGCTCGGTGGTCAGGCGCAGTGCGTTGCTTTGGCGCAGGTACATGTAAAAAGCCAACAGACCCACGGCGGTCACCAGGGCAATTCCCAAGCGCGAGAGTTGTAGCGATTGGTTGATCTCGGCCTGGTTTCTGCCCACCTGTTGGGTGCTGCGCTCAATCAGGGTGCGAGCATGGGTGCGAATGGCATCCATGTTCTCCTTGCCCACGTCGGTGGACATGACAAACTTCCAGGCGTCCTCCTGGCCTTTGCGGCGCAGATGCAGGCTGAGCTCCATTTCGGAGAGCTTGCGGGAAATCTGGCGCGAGAGCATTGCAAAGTCGTTCAGATCTTCGGGTGAGCCAAGCACCAATTCGCGCAGTTGCGTCAGGTTGTCGTTGACGGTCGATACCGAGGACTCGTAGGGCTCGAGGTAGCTTTCCTCCCCTGTCAGCAGGTAGCCGCGGTGCCCGGTTTCGGCGTCCAGCATGCTGCGCAGCAGGCGGTTGACCGAGGCATGCGTGGACTGGCTGTGCGCCAGGTGCTCCAGTGCATCGTGCGAGCGCCGAAAGCCCGCTTCGTTGATCGCCACCAAGGCCAGTGCGGCCAACATGGCCATGGGCAGGCTGATGGCGATGTTGTGCAATGAGGGCCAGCGCATGGAATTCTCCGAGGGTTAACGCCAAAAGCGTAAATCAGCATAATGTGCAGGGAGTGTCGCCGCCCTTGCTTAAGGATGTCCTGAATAACTCGAATTCGTGCGTGCTACAAGGTCGACGTTTTTCAGATGGCGCGATGGATGCCGTTTTTCCTGCAATCGGGCCTTGTTTTGTGTGGCCTTGAGGCCTTTTTTCGCCGCTTTCGCGGCCACTTGCCTGTTTTCAGGCGCACTCATCCCTGTGCCGCCAGCAATTGATGCCGCACCATCCACAGGTTGGACAGCGCAAACAGCGTCTTGAGCTGCAGCGTGTTCTTCTTCAAACCCCGGTAGCGCACCTTCACATATCCAAACTGCCGCTTGATCACCCGAAAGGGATGTTCCACTTTGGCGCGGATGCTGGCCTTGATCTTCTCCACCTGGTCAATCAGCGCATCGATGGGGTTGTTTTCCTTGTCCAACTCTTTGCGTTTGCCTGGGCGCATCGGGGTGTCAAAGAAGGCCTCCTCCATCGCCAGATCCGACAAGGTGAACCACTGCTGCATGCAGTGAATGCGCAGCATGGCCTCCAGTGCAAAGGGTGGGCGGCCGTTCTTGCCTTCGGGGTAATACGGGGCAATGAGATCGATCAATGCAGCCCAGGGGACCACAACATCCATCTGGGCCAGCAGTTCCTGCTTGCGGGTCTTCTTGGTGCTCAGGTTCAGTTCAAGGCTGCTTTGATTCATGGGCGTTGAGGATGCCATTGCCTGCTGACGTGTTCCAAACAAGAAGGGAGGTTTTGCAGGATTTCCTTAGGGGCAACCATTAAGGAATTCGTCCAGCATCACAACAATGGCCCAAAACGACTCATCGGCACAAAGAGCGCGCAGGTCATGTTGCCACCATATCAATCTTCTGGGGCAGAGGCCCGGCAATCGGCAACCAGACTCGGAATCGGGTGCCGACGCCCGGGGTGCTGAATACTTCGATACGCCCGTCGTGTTTGCCGATGATGCCGTACGACACCGAGAGTCCGAGTCCAGTGCCCTTGCCGATGGGTTTGGTGGTGTAAAACGGTTCGAAAATGCGTTTTTGCACCTGCTCGCTCATGCCGCATCCGGTGTCTTCAACCTCGAACCACGCCCAGGTGTCGTCGTGGCCGCTGCGAAGGGTGATCGTGCCGCTCGTTTCGATGGCGTGTGCCGCATTGACCAGCAGATTCATAATCACCTGATTGACCTGCGGCGCGTTGCACAGCACGTCGGGCAGATCGTCGAATTGAAACTCTATTTTTGCCTTGTACTTGATTTCGTTCGAGACAACATTCAGGGTGCTTCTGATGCACGCATTCAGGTCCACCGGTTTCCACTCGCCTGAATCGACATGCGAAAAATCCTTCAGATCCTGAACGATCTGCCGCACCCGCTTCAAGCCTTCGTCCGATTCGCGCAACAGGTCGTGCAGGTCGTCGCGCAGATAGTCGATGTCTGCCGCTTGCCGAACGGACATTAGCGCTGCCGAGACATCCGGCGCCAACTGCACGCTGCCGGTTGCCGCAGCGTAGGCGTCAATCAACCGCAACAGATCGTTGGCGTAGGTAGACAGCGTGCGCATGTTCGAGCTGACGAAGCCGATGGGATTGTTGATTTCGTGTGCAACGCCAGCAGCCAGCTGGCCGATGGA